>DAOUPQ010000103.1 GCA_030626085.1 Flavobacteriia bacterium | reverse complement strand
GGGCTCGAACCCAGGACCCTCTCCTTAAAAGGGAGATGCTCTACCTACTGAGCTACCAGGTCAAATAATTTCGGATGCAAATATACTATCATTTATTTATTAAACAATAATATTTTTAAATAATTTTTTAAAGATATTTGCAGACATAAATTATCGTTTAAAGTATGATTCTTTTAATAAAAAAACATAATCATATTGTATTTACATTGCAGTGTATATAATGAAAAACTGAAATTTAAATAATTATTAAAATTTAAAATTGTGAAAATTATTTTACTTGGATATATGGCAAGCGGAAAATCAACAATTGCCAATAAGTTAGCAAAGTCTTTAAATTTACAATCAATTGATTTGGATGATTATATTGAAGAAAATGAAGGCATTAATATTAAAAATATATTCAAAGATAAAGGTGAAATATATTTTAGAAATAAGGAAAATTATTATTTAAAAGAACTGACTAAAAATAAAAACGATTTTGTACTTGCGTTAGGAGGTGGTACACCTTGTTATACCAATAATATTGATCTGATAACTGAAAACGGAATTTCAATATATTTAAAAGCAACGATACAAACTTTATTTGACAGATTAATTTTAGAAAAATCTCAAAGGCCACTTATTTCTGAATTGAGTGATGAGAAATTAAAAGAATTTATTGCAAAGCATTTATTTGAACGGACTCTTTTTTACGAAAAAGCGCAACATATAATTACAATTGATGGTAAGACTACGAATGAAATAACAAGTGAAATTCTAAACCTAATCTAGGTAAACAATAGCACCTTTTTTTGTAACTTCAAATGTTATGTGTTCTTGTAATGAAGTAGATAAAGAGATTCCTTTAAAATCAGCTTTAATTGGATATTTTTTGTGATTTCTGTTTACTAAAACTGCAGTTTTAAACTGTTTTAAGGGAATATCTAAAAAATGTTTAACAGCATACATTAAAGTTGTTCCGGTATTTAAAACATCATCTACTAAAATTAATGATTTATTTTTATAAATATCTGGAGCTATTGAAGTAGTAATTAGCTCCAAAGGATTTCTTTTATTGATTTTTACTTCACATAATTCTGTTTTTATTTCAGAGATATTTTCAAGAACACTTTTTATTTTTTTTGCAAAATAATAACCATTTTCACTAATTCCCGCAATGATAATCTCTTTTTCATCAATGTTATTTTCATAAATTTGGTAGGCAATTCTTCTAATTTTAAAAGAAATTTCTTCGCTGGTAAGTATAATAGATTTTTTCATTTTTGCGGCTAGTTTTCATTTCAAAGATAAGAAAAAGTTCTCTTTTCATTCTTTTTTTAATCATCTATATCGGTTGTGTAATCTTCCAGATCTCGCCTGTCTTTTTTCGTAGGTCTTCCTGTACCTTTTTTTCGATAGTAATCTTTAGCAAAATTTAAAACATCCTGATTTTCAAAAGCTTCAGTAGGTGTAGTGTCTTTTCTATATAGATCAACAATCTTGGCGCCAACTCTATTCTTTGGAATATCCAACACCTCGAATTGATAATTGATCTGATTTTTTCTCACCGTTATCGTTTCACCACCAAAAACTTCTTTTGCAGGTTTTATATTTGATCCATCAATTTTTACATGTTTTTTCTTACAAGCTTCAGTGGCTATATTTCTTGTTTTGTAATAACGTGTACACCATAAATACTTATCAATACGCATTTAGTTTAAATCATTAGTATTTTGATCAAATTCTTGAGGAATAATATACATTTCCTTGGAAAGAGGCTTTTTATCTAAAGAGTTGAAAAATTGTTTACCACCAAATTCAGGTTCTTTTAGATTGTATAATTTTGCTGATTCACCAGAAATTACATCTAAAGCTGCTTTAAGTAAAGGTTCATCTAGATCACCAAAGGCTTTCATCTCTGAAACATATTCTACTACTTCATAATCAGGTTCAAACCCATTTGTGTAATCACTTTGATCTAACTTATTAAAAATTTTAAAAGTAATGGGTTGCATTGCATTTTTATGGGTCGGATTAACATTGTTATTATTATAATCAGGAGAATCATAAACAGTATATGAACCGACATTCTTTCCGTAAGTTGTTTCACCAATTTTAATAACACTCATAAAAGGAGATAAACCATTTAAAATCATTTCACTTGCAGAAGCTGTTCCTCCAGAAGTAATAACATAAATTTTACTTAGCGTGTTTAACCTGTTAATAGAAACATCAGCTCCAGTATAATCACCATCTTGATTATAGACTCTTGCATCATCGAAAAACGGATAATTGCCATTCTCACCAGACAATTTACTATTGTAAACTAATTTTGCAAAAATTTCAGTAGTTGACGCGTTGGCATAGATCATACTGGCCAAATAAGCAGAAGTTAAAACAGAGCCACCCCCATTATATCTTAAATCTAAGATCAATTCTTGAATATTTTGAGATTTAAAATCACCAAAAATATTATTTAATTCCTCATGAAAAGTGTATTTAAAACCATTATACACAAGGTACCCTATTTTTGTTCCCTGACTATTAGTAATGATATCAGAATAAAATACAGGATTTTCAATAACTTCTCTAATTGTAAGGGAAACCTTTACATCATTTGGTGTAATCACACCATCTGGAATAGTTGCAAAATCCAAAGAAATATTATCATCTGTATAATAGGCATTTACAATTGTATAATTGTTAATATTTAATTCAACATCATTAAATTTATAAAAAATATCTCCTCTTTTCATATTAGCATCAGAAGCGGGTGAATTTGGTACAACATAAGTAACATAACCAATAACTTCATTACAGTTTTCACATAATATTGCTAAACCAAAATCAAAACCAAAAGAATCAGTAACACCTCTAAATGATGCATTTTGTTCTTCATAATCTTCAATAAACCATGAAAATCTGTCGGTGAGACCTTTTTCAAATAATAATTTTTCAAATAGATCATCAGGTTCAGAATATCCATTTAGATAGGTGTGGTATTCATTTTTATCATCATTCTTAGTGTCAGCCAGATTTGACACATTTTCTTGCCAGTAATAATTAGCATTCATACCTCTCCATACAAAATCATTAATTTCATTGTCTAATTCAACGTCATTATTTGGTGGATCAGGATCAACATCATCACTACTGCAATTAATAAAAAATACGACACTAAAAATTAATAGGTATGGTAAAAACTTTTTCTTTAAGATCATTTTTGATTTTTTTTAATTTAAGGGCACAATTTACAAAATCTATTGCATATAATAATTGTGTGTAACAAATTTGTAACTTACTCGTCGTAATGTTGTAGATCGAAATGATTTTTGATAGTAATAAAATGAATCAATCAGAATTTTTAAAAATAGTTTTACCTTTTAAAGATAAAGTATATCGGTTGGCAAAACGCCTATTGGTTTCGAGGGATGAAGCTGAGGATGCAACACAGGAACTATATTTTAAGCTCTGGAAGAATAGATCTAAGATTGAAACTTATGACAATGTTGAGGCATATGCCATGAGAATGACAAAAAATTATTGTTTAGATCAGTTAAAATCTAAAAGAGCTTCAAATCTGACACTTATACACAGTAATTATAAAGATGAAAGTGCTTCATTACAAAAAAAGATTGAGTATAATGATAGTGCAAATATCATAAAAAAAATGATTGACGATCTGCCTGAAAAACAAAAAATGATTGTACAACTAAGGGATATTGAGAATTATGAGTATCAGGAAATTGGAAAAATAATGAATATGGAGCCTACTGCGATCAGGGTTGCATTATCAAGAGCCAGAAAAACATTAAGAGATAATTTTATAAAAAAACAGAATTATGGAATTGTTTAAAATAGAAAAATTAATTGAAAAATATTTAAATGCAGAAACTACTTTGCAAGAAGAGAAGGTCTTAAAAAAGTTTTTTTTACAAGATGATAGTCCTATACATTTAAAAGAGTATAAATATTTATTTAATTACTTTTCAAACAGTAAATTAGAAAGGGTTAGTAAATCAATTACTTTATCTAAAAAACAATATAATTTACGATGGTTATCGATAGCTGCAGCTTTAATATTAATGATTAGTATCTATACAATTCATCAAAATAATGTAAGAGAAAAGGAAGAGGCTAGATTAGCTTTTATGGAAACTCAAAAAGCTCTAAATTTAATTTCTTATAATTTGAATAAAGGTACTAAAGCGGTAGCACAATTAAAAACATTTGAAAATACACAAAACAGAATTTTTATAACTAATAAATAGAAACAATTAAATAAAAAGAATCATGAAAATAAGAAATTTAATATTAGTAATCATTTTTGTAATGGCTCCGATTTTTACATTTGCCCAATCACAATTTGATAAATTTGAAGATATAGATGGAGTGACCTCAATTATCGTCAATCAAAAAGCATTTGCATTGATGAGTAAAATTGGTGCCGAATCGGATGAAGAATATTTAGATCTGATAAAGAACATTGAGACTTTAAAGGTTTTTGCAACTGAAGATGCATCTGTTGCCAAACAAATGCAATTAGAGGCACAAAAGTATCTTAAAAGTGCAAATTTAGAAGAATTAATGCGAATTAAAGATGGTAATGATCGTGTAAAAATATATGTTAGAGAAGGAAGTAATGATAATTTTGTTAAAGAGTTATTTATGTTTGTTAATGATAGTTCAGAAGAAACAGTGATTATTTCATTAACCGGAAACATAGATCTTAGACAAGTATCTAAATTAACTGATAAAATGGATCTTCCCGGAGGAGATGAATTAAAAAAGGTGAAGTAAAGAATTTTAAAATTAAAATAAATGAAACAGTTTATCATAGTATTTTCCGTAATAATAGTTTCGGGATTTGTATTAAAATCATGTAATAAAGAACAAAGTTTACAACAATATTATATTGAAAAGCATGAAAGCAACAATTTTATATCAATTGATATTCCTGCTAGTATCATTAGTTTAAAGGAAGGTGTAAGTTCTGAAACTTTAAATACATTTAAATCTCTTAAAAAATTAAATGTATTGGCTTTTAAAATAAATAATGAGAATAAAGCCGAATTTAAAATAGAAACTGAAAAAGTTAAACACATCCTCAAAAACAAAAAATTTAACGAATTGATTCGTGTAAAGCATAAAAATGCAAATGTTATTGTAAAATATTTGGGTGATGATGATTCAATTGATGAAGTAATTGTTTATGCATCAGATAATGAAAAGGGTTTTGCATTGGCGAGAGTTATTGGTGATAACATGCAGCCTGATAAAATTATTAAATTGATTGACAATATTGATCGTATTGATGAGGATAATCCTATCTTTTCTCAGCTTGAAAGCATTGTAAAAGATATTAACTAAGTAATATAGAACCCACTAAACAGGTGGTTTTTAAAGTAAAAATAAAATATTTAAGCTGTTTTAGAAAAATTCTAAAACAGCTTTTTTTAACCATTTTTTAACGATTTTGTTTGCTTCTAAAACTATATATTTGTCTTTTTTTAATCAAATTATTAGTATGATGAAGATTCAAATTATATTGCTATTTACTTTTTTGAGCATTTTTGTTGCAAATGCTCAGGATTCAAAAGAAATAAATACTGCTTACAGGGTCGAAAGAGAAAAGATCAATGAACTGATTCATACAAAATTAAAGGTCGAATTTGACTATACAAAACGTCATTTATTAGGAGAAGCCTGGCTAACCTTAAAACCTTATTTTTATACAACAAATACACTTACGCTTGATGCCAAAGGAATGTTGATCCATAAAGTTTCAAAAAATGGAAAAGATCTGAAATATGAATATGATGGTAAAGAAATAAAGATTAATCTGGGAAATACTTTTGGTAAAGATGATAACTACAATATTTATATAAAATATACAGCTCGTCCTGAAGAAATAGAACAAGAGGGAAGTGCTGCGATCAATGATGCTAAAGGTTTGTACTTTATTGACCCTGACGGGACAGATCCTGATAAACCTACTCAAATTTGGACACAAGGAGAAACAGAATCGAGTAGTTGCTGGTTTCCAACGATCGATTCTCCAAATCAAAAAACAACTCAAGAAATTTTTATTACCGTACAAGATAAATATGTTACATTATCAAATGGTTTATTGCTAAAACAAACAAAGAATAAAAATGGAACACGTACAGATTATTGGAAATTAGATCAAAAACATGCACCTTATTTATTTTTTATGGGTATTGGTGAATACAGTATAATTAAAGATAAATGGAAAAATATTGCTGTTGATTATTATGTTGAAAAAGAGTATGAGCCTTATGCAAGAGAAATCTTTGGATTGACTCCTGAAATGATACAATTTTACTCTGATTATACAGGTGTGCCTTATGTTTGGCCCAAATATGCGCAAATTGTTGGAAGGGATTTTGTGAGTGGAGCAATGGAAAATACTACAGCGGTACTACACAATGATATGGCATATCAGGTATCTGGCCAGTTAATTGATGAAAATACCTGGGAATACACAATAGCACATGAACTATTTCATCATTGGTTTGGTGATCTGGTAACTACTGAGAGTTGGAGTAATTTAACGATTAACGAATCCTTTGCCAATTACAGTGAATATTTATGGATTGAATACAAGTATGGCAGTGATCAGGCTGATGCCCATAGACATGATGAAATTGATGGCTATTTAGCCGGGGGAAATGAATTAAAAGATCTGGTACGTTTTCATTATAATAGTCGTGAAGATATGTTTGATGCCGTGTCCTATAATAAAGGAGGTGCAATTTTACATATGTTAAGAGCATATATTGGAGATGAAGCTTTTAAGGCAGGTTTAAAATTATTTTTAGATGAGAATGCTTATGGTACAGGTGAGGCACATCAATTACGATT
>DAOUPQ010000133.1 GCA_030626085.1 Flavobacteriia bacterium | reverse complement strand
TGGATTGACATTTGCAACTTTTTTAACGCTAATTGTTGTACCTGTAATGTATTTTATTCAACATAGAATCAATTTTAGATTAAAACAAAGAAAACATAAACGTTTAGGAATCGTTATAAAATAAGTTGACGGAAATGGCAAGTTATTCCATCACAATTCCTTAGCTAAAACCAAAAGCCTAAATTAAAATACCAATATTTATTATTAGTCTCTGGCGACCATGAATACTTTAATTCTATAGGGCCAATAAAGGTGTCTAAACCATAACCAAAAGCATATCCTGTTTTTGTTTCTGCAAAAATAAAACCTCCATTCCATAGATCATCCTCTACTCTTGCAAAATTCCCAGTAAAGGAAATATAATTTTTCTTATATACTTCATAACGGATGGTTAATCCCGATAATAAAAAGGAGCTGCCATTTAAACCTCCTACTTCATAACCATAAAAAGGAAAAAATGTATTTATGAAATTTTCATTATTTCCTCCTAAATGATAATCGTGTACAACATTTCCACTAGGCCCGATAGTAATTCCTGCTTCTGAAGTTGCGTGTAATGTTAATTTATCAAAAAATGTATAAGCATAACCAATATTACCATAAACTTGAGAAAAGGAATTGAATTTGTTATTATAATCTGATGATAATAAATATAATTTATAATTTGAATCAAAATAAAAACCTTTTTTTGGAGAAAATTTTGTGTCATAAGAATCAAAAGTCGCTTTAGCAAAAACATTAAAGTAATTACTTTTATCAATATGGTTTTTTACGGTTTCATCATTAATAATTTCTTTATAATTAACATTTAAATATTTATCTTCTGCTCCAATTCTCAAAGCAAGTCTATTTGTAAAAGTTCTTTGAATAAAAAATTGAGTTGTAAAATCAGAATAGTTAACAGGAATTCTAAGACCCAAATCCTCTTCTTTAGTTACTTGAGGTAAAAAATATGAAGTAATATTCTGACTAAATGAATTATATCTGCTATTAAATCCAATACTCCAATTAAAACCATTGTCTAAAAAAAAATCAATGTTATATCTAAAGTTGTCTCCAATTACAAAATCAGCCGATAAGAAATCATTTTTAAAAAGTGCATGTTTTTTAGTAAAATTAACCAAAACACCTGTTTTATACAGATCATCATAATGAATACCAAATTGTAAATATGATGAAATTTCATTTTCAATTAATTTAATTTGGATCTTTGTTCCGCCCTGAACTGGAAAAAATCTATACTGAATACTTTCAAAATTTTCGGTTGCAGATAAAGCATTGATGCCTTCAATAAATTTTTTTTGGCTAATCGTTTTTCCCTCAATAAATTTAAGCTTATCTATACAGTAATTTTCAGTATAATGTTTATTACCGTTAATTTCAATCTCTTTAATTACAATATCACCATTTAAAACAAAAGTATTAATTGAGTTGTGATGTTTGTTTTTAGTTTGTTTCTCTGCAATATTTTTTAATTCTTCAAATTTTTCTCTAGCTGCCTTTTCTCCTTCACTAACAATTATTTCCTTTTCATCAAATGAAAAATCATTAAATTTTGACATGTCAGGTTTTAAGTAAATATCGGTTAATTCTCTTTTTTCTTGAAAATCTTTATACATCTGAAAACCTACTATCTGCATTAAGATCATTGGTACTGAACCCAAATCATCCATCCTGTGTAAACCTCCCTGAACATCAACTCCAATTATGTAATCAACTCCTTTTCCTTTTAATTTTTCAACCGGAAAATTATCAGCAATACCACCATCAACTAACATTTTACCATCAATTTCTATCGGAGTTAATAAACCCGGGAAGGAACCACTGGCTCTAATTGCTTCAGGTAAAAAACCTTTATCCAATATAACTTCTTCACCAGTTTCTAAATCGGTCGCAACACATAAAAAAGGAATTGGAAGTTTGCTAAAATCTTCTATATTATGAACGTGTTTGGTCAATTGAGAAAAAAGATTAAAAACATTTTGACCTCTGGAAATTGCAGTTGGCAATCCAATTTTTTTATTTTGAATTGGTAATGTTAATGCATATTTATTTGCGTTTTTTCTTTGATAGAAAGAATTTGCTTTTCGTGATTTTTCATCTCTAATTAAAACATCAAAATCGTGAACTTGTAAGATTGAGTCCAATTCATTTGCATTATATCCCGAAGCATATAAACCCCCAATTATTGCACCCATACTTGTACCTGCGATATAATCAATTCTCACACCTGCTTCTTCAAGTACTCTTATAACGCCAACATGTGCAAATCCTTTAGCACCTCCACCACTTAATACCAAACCAACTTTTATATCATTATTTTGCTTCAAATCATGTTGTGCAAAAATCAATGATGTAATAAGTAAAAATAATATGAAAAGGTTTTTCTCCATTATCTTTATAACGTAAAATGCTTTTTATTATTGATGATAATGAATATATATTTTGGTTGCTTTATCTTTACCAATAATTTTTACTAAATCTTCTAAAAAAGTCTCTTGAATCCTTTTAACAGATTTATATTCTTTTAATAAATTCATTATTGTTTTTTCTCCTATTCCGTTTATATTTGACAGTTCAGATTGAATTGCACTTTTACTTCTTTTATTTCTATGATGTGTTATTCCAAATCTATGTGCCTCATTTCTTAATTGCTGAATTATCTTTAATGTTTCTGATTTTTTATCTAAATATAAAGGTATTGGGTCATCCGGGTAATAAATTTCTTCTAACCTTTTTGCTATTCCAATTATGGCTATTTTACCTCTTAATCCCAGGATCTCCAAACTTTTTAATGCCGAATTCAACTGACCTTTACCTCCATCAATCACTATCAATTGTGGCAAATCCTGATCTTCATCTAAAAGTCTTTTATACCTTCTATGTACAACTTCTTCCATCGATGCAAAATCATCTGCACCAACAACCGTTTTTATATTAAAATGCCGATATTCTTTTTTACTGGGTTTCCCATTTTTAAATACAACACATGCCGCAACAGGGTTTGTCCCCTGAATATTTGAATTATCAAAACACTCAATATGTCTGGGTTCACCTGTTAGACGCAAATCACTCTGCATTTGTTTCATTATTCTATTAATATGTCTTTCCGGATCAATAATTTGAATTTGCTTGAATTGTTCTTGTCGGTAATATTTTGCATTTCTTACCGATAAATCAACAATTCTTTTTTTATCACCCACCTTCGGAACAGTAACTTTAATATTTTCGCCAACTTCAACTTTAAAAGGAACATATATTTCTTTTGAAAAAGAATTAAATCTTTGCATGATCTCTACTATAGCCAATTCTAATAATTGCTTATTACTTTCATTTAATTTCTTTTTAAATTCGGCTGTTTGAGATTGAATAATCGCACCATTAGAGATTTTTAAGAAATTAATATAAGCATAGGTTTCATCAGAAATTATTGAAAAAACATCAACATTGGTTATCGATGGATTTACTATAGTAGATTTTGACTGATAATTTGCTAATAGATCAATTTTGTTTTTGATCTTATCTGCTTCTTCATATTCAGTTTTATCAGAAAGATCATACATTAATAATTTAAATTTCTGCATAG
The DNA here is from genome assembly GCA_030626085.1 of Flavobacteriia bacterium. Lineage (GTDB taxonomy): Bacteria > Bacteroidota > Bacteroidia > Flavobacteriales > Flavobacteriaceae > Namhaeicola. The sequence continues at coordinate 1,227 of DAOUPQ010000133.1, read as the reverse complement.
CAGATTTAAAACTGCCTTTAACAATATTCCTTATTTCTTTTATATCACTCTGATAATCAGATTCACTTTGCAATCCTTCACAAGCACCTTTACAATTTTTAATATGATATTCTAAACAAAGCTTGTATTTTTTATTTTTAATATTTTGAGATGATAGGCTATAATTACAGGTGCGTAAAGGGTATAACTCTTTTATCAATGATAACAGTGCACGAGCGGTTCTAACTGAAGTGTAAGGTCCAAAATATTCTGAACCATCTTTAAAAATATTTCTCGTTAAGAATACTCTTGGAAAAGGTTCATTTTTAATACAGATCCAGGGAAATGTTTTATCATCTTTTAATAAAATATTATAACGAGGCTGGTATTTTTTTATAAGATTATTCTCTAACAGCAAAGCATCTGTTTCTGTCTCTACAACAATATGCTTAATATCAAAAATCTTTTTTACTAAAACTCTGGTTTTACCATAATCATGATTCTTCGTAAAATATGAAGCAACTCTTTTTTTTAAATTTTTTGCTTTTCCGATATATAAGATCTTATCATCCTTATCAAAGTATTGATATACTCCTGGTGCATCCGGTAAAGATTTAATTAAGACTTTTATGTTCAAAATTTAGGCTTTTCTTGTACAAAATTATCCATCAACTGCATATCTGTTTCATCTACGACCTCCCAACCTAAAATATTAGACAACTGATATATTTTTGTCAATTCAATTATTAATCTTTCTCTGGCATTTTCTATCAAATTACTAACTTCAGCAGTTTGTTTTATTTTATCAATACTTTTTTTATTGATCTTATTTAGCTCTTCTTTATCAAAAGTATTAAAAGTGCTTTGTTGTAAGTCAAAATATTTAACCTGAGGAATAATTATAATTTCTTCTTTTGGTATTGATTTGATAATAATTCTTTTATGGATCGAATCAATTTCAACATCCATCTCATTTAAATCAAAAAGTACCTGTACTTTGGCATTAACAGTTACAATAACACTTTTTCTGAATTCAAAAGTATCATAAAAGTATTTTTTTGCATCCTGATAATTATAAACTTCACTAAAGATCCCTTCTGACACAATTAATTTACTCATATTATTAATGCTGTGCATCATTACTTGAGTATCTTCTTGTATGTGTGTATTGCTTTCTTTTTTGTATATTTTTTCCGCAATGAGAAATCCCAACAATATTGCTAGAATATACATAATTACTTTTTTCAT
>DAOUPQ010000084.1 GCA_030626085.1 Flavobacteriia bacterium | reverse complement strand
TACCGATCCGGCAGCCGAACCCCTACCTGGACCTACAGAAACATCCATTTTTCTGGCTTCTCTAATAAAATCTTCTACAATTAAAAAATAACCGGGATATCCTGTATTTTCGATGGTCATCAATTCAAAATCAATTCTTTCTTTTAACTCATCACTAATTACATTATATCTTTTTTTAGCTCCTTCATAGGTTAAGTATCTCAAATAGGCATTTTCACCTCTTTTGCCACCATCCTCTTTATCCAAAGATTGAATAAATTCTTTAGGAATATCAAACTTAGGTAGTAAAACTTCTCTAGCTAATTTATAGATCTCAACTTTATCAACTATCTCCTGTATATTGAGTATTGCTTCGGGAATTTTTTGAAACAATTGTTTCATTTCATCCTGACTTTTAAAATAAAACTCATCATTTGGTAAACCATATCGAAATCCTCTACCCTTCCCTTTTGGTGTATCAAACTTTTCACCTTCCTTAACACATAATAAAATATCATGTGATTCGGCTTCTTCATTATTTATATAAAAAGTATTATTGGTTGCAACTACTTTTATATTGTGCTGTTTTGAAAACTGTAACAAAACTTCATTTACATGCTGCTCATTCTCCTGATGATGATCATTGAGTTCTAAATAAAAATCATCACCAAATTCTTTTTTCCACCAAAGCAAAGCTTCTTCGGCTTGTTTTTCACCAATATTTAAAATTTTACTAGGTATTTCACCATACATATTACCACTTAAAACAATGATATCTTCTTTATACTTTTTTAATATTTCCCTATCAATTCTGGGTACATAATAAAACCCATCGATATAGGCGATAGAAGCTAATTTTGCAAGGTTATGATATGCTTTTTTATTTTTAGCTAACAATACAATTTGATATCCATTATCTTTAGTTCTCTTATCGAGATGATCTTCACAAATATAAAATTCACAACCTACTATAGGTTTAATAGGATTTTTGGCGGTTTTATTATAATTGATCACTTCTTTAATAAACAAAAAAGCACCCATCATATTACCTGTATCGGTTAAAGCTACAGCAGGCATTTCATTTTTTTCAGTTGCCTTAATTAGATCTTTAATACTTGAGGTAGATTGTAAAATTGAAAATTGAGAATGATTGTGTAAATGCGAAAATTGAGCATTTTCTAAATTGTGCTGTTTATGATCAGTTTTTTGCTCTTTTAAACTTTTACTGTTTTTATTATTATCTTTTAATTTCTTGCTTTCCTTTTTTAAATTTTTATGTTTTAGTCCAATTAAATCAATGGTTTGAGGATTCTTTTTATTAAACATATCAAAATAATCTTCAGAAATTTCTAACTGATTTAATGAATAATGTTTATTTCTTAACAATTCTAAAAAGCACCTTGTTGTTGCTTCTACATCTGCTGTTGCATTATGTGCTTCAGCAAAAGGGGTGTTAAAAAGTTCTTGATGTAATTCGGTTAAAGTTGGTAATTTAAATTTACCTCCTCTACCACCTGGAAGCTGACATAAAGTAGCTGTCTCTTCGGTACATGTGTCTAGAACCGGAAGATCATTTAATTGTGTTTCTACACCTTCTCGAAAAAATTCACAACCCATAATATTTAAATCAAACCCAACATTTTGACCAACAACAAATTTGGTTTTAGATAATGCAATATTAAAAAGCTCCAATACCTCGGTTAAACTCTTTCCTTGTTCTAGAGCTAACTGTGTTGAAATACCATGAATTTGCTCAGCATCATACGGTATGTTATAACCATCCGGCTTGATTAAATAATCATAATGCTCTACCAACTCACCCATTTCATTGTGTAACTGCCAGGCAATTTGAACAGCTCTAGGCCAATTATTAACATCAGTAATTGGAGCTTTCCATTTTTTGGGTAAACCAGTAGTTTCAGTGTCAAAAATTAAAAACATTTGCTTGTATATTTCTTTAAAATAGAAGTTTTAAAAATATAAATTAAATAGTTTTGATAATTCTATAAGTTGGTTTTTTTATTAACAATACAAAAAAAATTAAAGAAATTTAATAAAAATATTAAATCATAAAATATTCTTAATCAAAATGTAATAAATATTACATAAAACATAAAAATGTAAAACAGAATAAAAATGCCAATAATCCTAACAATAATCATGTTTTATCGTTTTTATTAACTCTAAATTTATACCTCATATCAGGTAATTAATTTTATTTATTATGAAAAAACTTGATCTAGATAACCTAAACATCCCTAAGAAAAACTTTATCAATCACTATGGTAAAATTTCAAAAATTACCAATAATACCATAACAATTTCTTTAGATAGTGATACTAACTGCCAAACCTGCAAAGCAAAATCTGCTTGCGGTATATCAGATTCAAATACTAAAGAAATTGAGATTAATAATAATTATCAATCACTGCAGATCAATGAAAAAGTGAATGTTATTATGCGAAAGGAATTGGGGTTGAAAGCAGTATTTTTTGCCTATGTTTTCCCTTTTATTTTAATGTTTATTACACTGATTATAGCATCGCTATTTTTTAAAGAATGGATTGCCGGTTTACTTTCATTTTTTATACTAATTCCTTATTATATAACACTTTATTTATTAAAAGATTCTTTTGATAATTATTTTAATATTTCAATTGTAAAAAATTATTAATATGACAGTATCCATTATATATAGTGTTTTATTATTGACTTCTTTAGGAATTATTGCTGCTATTATATTATACGTAGTTTCAAAGAAATTTTATGTTTATGAAGATCCGTTAATCACTGAAGTGGAGGAAATTTTACCTGCTGCAAATTGTGCAGGTTGCGGTTCTCCGGGATGTAGATCCTTCGCTGAAAAATTGGTGAGTACCGAAGATATTTCTGATCTGTTTTGTCCAGTTGGCGGCAATGATGTAATGGAATCAATAGCCAATTTACTTGGAAAAGAAGTTACTAAAAAAGATCCTACTGTAGCCGTACTTCTCTGTCAGGGTAGTTGTGATATGCGACCTAAAACGACCCAGTTTCAAGGTCCGGATTCCTGCGCTATTTCTGCCTTGGTCTTTAGCGGTGAAACCGATTGTCAATACGGATGTTTAGGCAAAGGTGATTGTGTTGATGCATGCTTATTTGATGCAATGTATATGGATAAAGACACCGGCTTACCTGTTATAATTACTGATAAATGTACTTCGTGTGGTGCTTGTGTTGAAGCCTGTCCGAAGAATATTATTGAAATGCGCCCCAAAAATAAAAGAGACCTGAAAATTTATGTGGGATGCATGAACGAAGATAAAGGTGGTATAGCAAAGAGAGCCTGTGCTGTAGCTTGTATTGGTTGCTCAAAATGTTTTGATATTTGTCCTAAAGATGCTATAACAATGGAAAACAATCTGGCTTATATTGACGCACAATTATGTACACTTTGCAGAAAATGTGTTGATGTTTGCCCTACTCATTCTATTGTTGAAACAAATTTTCCGCCAAGAAAGAAAAAACCCATATCAACCATCACTAAAGGAAAAAAAATTGATTCTCCATCTAAAGAGAAATATATTGATAAAAAAGTAAAAGCTATCGTTGAACCTTTAAAATCTAATAACGATGCTTAAAACATTTCCAAAAGGCGGGATTCATCCACCTGAAAATAAAATTACTGCTTCAAAACCAATTAAAAGGTTAGACCCTCCAAAAGTAGTTTATGTACCCATTTCACAACATATTGGTATCCCTTCAAAAATTATTGTAGAAAGGAAAGAAAAAGTTACAATCGGACAAATAATTGCAAAATCAGGTGGTTATGTTTCATCAAATATTCATTCACCAGTTGCGGGTACAGTAACAAAGCTCGATAAAATATTTGATAGTAGTGGTTACAAAAAACAGTGTATTGTTATCAGAACTGACCTAAAAGATCAATCAAATTTTGAACTCATTGATTCACCATTAAAAACTGATATTCAATTATCTAAAAAAGATATTTTACAGCATATTACTGATTACGGTATTGTTGGATTGGGCGGCGCAACATTTCCTTCTCATGTTAAACTAAATATAAAAAAAGATAAGCATATAGATTGTTTGATCATCAATGGTGTTGAGTGCGAACCATATCTGACTGCTGATCACAGATTAATGCTTGAAAAAGCAGAAGAAATTTTAGTGGGTATTGAAATATTAATGTTCGCATTACATATTGATAAAGCAATTATTGGCATTGAAAATAATAAAAAAAATGCAATAGCAAATTTTAAGGAACTAACCAAGAACAACGACAAAATTCAAGTTGCTGCTTTAAAAATAAAATATCCACAAGGTAGTGAAAAACAACTAGTTAGAGCTTTATTAAAAAGAGAGGTGCCTAAGAATGGCCTACCGCTTGATGTTGGTGTTATCGTACATAATGTGGGAACAATATTTGCAATTTACGAAGCTGTTCAATACAACAAACCTCTAACAGAACGTGTGGTAACAGTAACTGGAAAAACAATTAAAGATCCTTCTAATTTTTGGGTGAAAATTGGCACACCTGTTATTGATCTAATCAACGAAGTGGGTGGATTACCGGAAGATACACGTAAGATTTTAAATGGAGGTCCCATGATGGGAAAAGCCATTAAGAATACGGATGTACCAGTTGCCAAAGGAACTTCAGGTATTTTGGTTATTTCGAAAGAAGAAGCAGAAAGAAAAAAATGTACAAATTGTATTCGTTGCAATGAATGCGTTTTTGTATGCCCAATGGGATTAGAACCTTATTTACTGATGAATTTGACCGAAAAGAAAATGTACGAAACAGCTCTAAATGAAGATATTACGACTTGTATTGAATGCGGTTCGTGTAGTTATGTTTGTCCATCTCATCGTCCACTTTTAGATTATATCCGATTTGGGAAAAGTATTATTAAAACCTTAGAAATTGCAAAAGATAAAAAATGAGCACAAAACCAATTATCATATCAGCATCACCACATGTGCATTCAGACAGGACATCAAAAAAATTAATGTATGATGTGGTTATTGCATTAATCCCTGCTTTTTTAGTATCATTATATGTATTCGGAATAGGTGCTTTAATTGTAACAGCAGTTGCTGTAATATCTTGTATACTATTTGAGTATTTAATTCAAAAATATCTATTAAAAGCTACTGTAACTATAAATGATGGCTCTGCGTTATTAACTGGTATTTTATTAGCATTTAATTTACCTTCAAATCTACCTATCTGGATGATAATTGTTGGAAGTTTAGTTGCAATTGGTGTCGCAAAAATGTCATTTGGCGGATTAGGATTCAACATTTTTAACCCGGCATTGGTTGGGCGGGTATTTTTATTGATCTCATTTCCTGTTCAAATGACCATGTGGCCAACAGCACTTGAAAATCAAACAAAAATTGCTGATGCGGTTACCGGAGCAACACCCTTAGGAATTATAAAAGAAGGATTACAATTTGGAGAAACGATGACAGATCTTAGTTATAAAATTCCTACTAATCTTGATATGTTCTTAGGATTTACCGGAGGATCATTAGGAGAGATGTCAATAATAGCATTACTTATCGGCGGTTTATACTTGATATATAAAAAAGTAATTACCTGGCATATACCTGTAACCATGCTTTTTACAATGGCTGTAATTACAGGAATCTTTTGGATGATCAACCCCGAGCAATATGCAAATCCATTAATTCATCTTCTTTCTGGTGGTGCAATTTTAGGTGCATTTTTTATGGCTACTGATTTGGTTACAAGCCCTATGACAAAAAAAGGAATGGTGATCTTTGCTTTTAGTATAGGTTTGATCACAGTTGTTATTAGATTGTTTGGTGCATATCCGGAAGGTGTTTCATTTGCAATTATAATAATGAATGCTTTTGTTCCATTGATCAATAAATATTTTAAACCCCGTAGATTTGGATCAAAAATAAAATCAAAAATAATATAGTTATGCGTAAAAAAGAATCAACATTTATAAATATGGTCTTATCCCTTATGGTAATCACAATTGTTGCCGGATTTTCATTGGGATTTGTTAATGATCTTACCAAAGGCCCAAAAGCTAAAGCTAAATTAGAACGTAAAATAAGTGCTTTAAAACTCGTATTACCTGAATTTGATAACAATCCTGTAGCAGAAAAAAAATTAATAAAGTCTGATAAAGTTAAAGATAGTATTGAAATTTATACAGCTCTTTTAAATAATGAATTTGTTGGCAGCGCTGTAGTTGGCTCTTCAAATAAAGGCTTTAGCGGATTGATAAAAATTATGGTAGGATTTAATCCTGACGGACAAATACAAAATATTGCAGTACTGGAACAAAAAGAAACACCGGGTTTGGGTACAAAAATGAAAGATGAAAAATTTTTAAAACAGTTTAGAGGAAAAGACCCTTCATCTTTTAATTTAAAAGTAACAAAAGACGGAGGAGAAGTTGATGCAATAACCGGATCAACAATTACTTCAAGGGCTTTTGGAGAAGCAACTCAACTGGCATATGATGAGTTTATAAAAAATAAATGATCATTAAAGTGTAAACCATTATGACAAAAAATATTGATCAAAAACAAAATTTTTTAAAGGGAATTATTAAAGAGAATCCCGTTTTTATAATGTTATTAGGTATGTGTCCTACTTTAGGCGTAACCTCGTCGGCATTTAATGGATTAGGAATGGGAGTAGCAACTTTATTTGTATTATTAATGTCGAATATTGTGGTCTCATTGATAAAGACACAAATTCCAAGTAAAGTACGAATTCCTGCATTTATCATAATTATCGCTTCATTTGTTACCATTGTAGAAATGGTTTTAGAAGCTTTTATTCCTTTTTTATATGAACAATTAGGAATTTTTATTCCATTAATTGTTGTAAACTGTTTGATCTTGGGTAGAGCAGAATCATTTGCTTCAAAAAATAATTTATGGTCATCAATTGTTGATGCCTTAGGTATGGGTATCGGGTTTATAATTGCATTAACCGTTTTGGGAGCAACCAGAGAAATACTAGGTAGCGGTAGTATTTTTGAAATGAAATTTGTTTCAGAAGATGCCAATACTTTTATTTTGTTTATTCTACCACCCGGAGCATTTATTGCTTTGGCTTATTTATCGGTTCTATTCAATAAAATTTCAATTAAAACATTTTCATAATGGAATATATCATCATTATAATAGCCGCTATTTTTGTTAATAATATTGTTTTAGCACAATTTTTAGGAATATGTCCTTTTTTAGGTGTATCCAGTAAAGTATCAACTTCTGTAGGTATGTCAGGTGCTGTATTATTTGTAATGACAATCGCTACAATTGCATCCTATTTATTACATCAATACATATTAATTCCATTGGGTTTAGATTATTTGCGTACCATTACATTTATATTGGTTATTGCTGCTTTGGTTCAAATGGTAGAAATTATATTAAAAAAAGTAAGTCCACCACTTTATAAAGCACTAGGTGTATTTTTGCCATTAATAACTACAAATTGTGCAGTATTAGGTGTTGCCATTTTAGCGATTGGGCTAGAAGATGGCAGTTTGTTAAAGGCTGTTATCTTTGCCATTGCAAATTCTATAGGTTTCGCCTTAGCGATAATTGTCTTTGCAAGCATACGAGAACAATTGGAGTTAGCAAACATACCGGAAGGAATGAAAGGTGTTCCAATTAATTTGTTGGTAGCCGGACTTCTTTCATTAGCCTTTTTAGGTTTTACCGGTTTAGTATAAAATTTCTTCAATTAGGATACGGCATTTAAAATAAACTCAGTACCTTTGCAAACTTAAATTAATAACCAAGGTCGAGTACCTTAAAAATTAACAAAAATGCCAGTAAAAATTAGATTACAAAGACACGGTAAAAAAGGAAAACCTTTTTATTGGATAGTAACTGCTGATGGACGTTCAAAACGTGACGGTAGAATGCTAGAAAAACTAGGGACTTACAATCCAAACACTAACCCTGCAACTATCG
>DAOUPQ010000018.1 GCA_030626085.1 Flavobacteriia bacterium | reverse complement strand
TACTTTTATGCCGCTGGCTTTATTTATTTCTGTGATTTTATTTACTTCAAAGCTTTCGAGTAATTCAGAAATAATTGCAATAAACAGTTCGGGAATTTCATTTAATAGATTTTTAAGACCTTATTTCATTGGAGCAACTATTATTGCCTTAGTTTCTTTGGTTTCAAATCATTTTTTTGTTCCTAAATCAAATAAAACATTCGAACAATTTCATGAAAATTATTTAAGAACAAATAAAAAGCATTTATCATCATATGTTAAAAAAGTTAATTTACAGTTAAGTGAAGATGATCTTATTTATATCGGTAGTTTTAATTTAAAAACAAATAATGGGTATTATTTTTCCTATGAAAAATATGATAATAATATTTTGAAATATAAATTAATAGGACAGAGTATAAAATGGATAGAAAAAGATAGCACATATAGGATTAACAATTATAGAAAAAGAATTATTACAGAAAAAGATGATATAATTGAAACAGGAGTTGTTTTTGATACGGTTTTTAACTTTCAGCCCAAAGATCTACTTTATGTTGATTATCTGGCCAAAGAAATGCAGTCGCCTAAGTTGGCTAAACTGATTGAAATATCTGAAAAAAGAGGTGTTAAAAATCTCAATAACTACAAAGTTGAATTATACAAACGCACAAGTTTACCGGTATCTTCTTACATATTAACCATAATTGCTGTTTCACTTGCATCAAGAAAAAGAAGAGGAGGAATGGGTGTTAGTTTAGCAATAGGACTTACTTTGATGTTTATATACGTATTTTTTTTAAAAGTATCAGAAGTTTTAGGTTCTACTGCTGAATCTAATCCTTTGTTTATGGTTTGGTTACCAAATATAATTTTCGGAATTTTAGCAATTTTCTTATACAAAAATGCCAACAAATAAGTTAAAGAATCAAATACATCTCCATTTTATTGTTTTTATTTGGGGGTTTACTGCAATATTAGCGGCTTTGATAAGTATTGATGCTGTGCCATTGGTTTGGTATAGAGTATTATTGGCATCATTAACATTATTTATTTATTTTAAAATAAAAAAAATAGATCTTAAAATAAGTTTAAATGCAGTTTTACGATTCTTCCTGGGAGGTGTTATGATTGCTTTACATTGGGCAGCATTTTTTTATGCCATAAAAATTTCGACCATTTCTATCACTTTAATAACAATGTCGTCAAGTGCAATTTTTGTGGCTTTACTTGATCCAATATTGAGTAAAAAAAAATTCAGGTTTTATGAATTATTATTGGCAAGTGTGGTAATAATTGGATTTGTTATAATATTTAATGTTGAAAGCGGATATACTAAAGGAATAATCTACGCACTTATATCATCAATATTATTGGCATTCTTTTCGATATTCAATAGTAAAAATATCCAAAAGTTCAAAGCGGTACATATAGCTTTTTACGAATTATTTTTTGCTTTTTTATTTTTATCTGGAGTGTTATTCATTTCAAATTCCTTTTCAATAGGCGAGCTTAAATTGAGCAATTCAGATTGGTTTTACCTAATTATTTTATCAACTATTTGTACAGCTTATCCTTTTGTTGTTGCTACAAATCTTTTAAAAAAAATGAGTCCGTTTACTATGGTACTCACAAATAATTTAGAACCTGTTTATGGAATAATTTTAGCAGTTTTTATTTTTGGGGATAAAGAAAAAATGAGTTTACAATTTTATATTGGTGCAGCTATTATATTTGGGAGTGTTTTACTAAATGGATTTATAAAGGCTAAAAAGAATTAAATTACAAAGCATAAATATAAATCAGACCAAAGTTTTATATTTGTAAAAAGATTAGAAACAAAAATAAACGGATTTTTTATTTAAAGAACAGTTTTATAATTATTAACTCATTGAATATGGAATATTTAGATTTTGAATTGCCGATAAAAGAGTTAGAAGACCAGCTAAAAGAATGTATCTTAATAGGAGAGAAAAGTGATGTTGATGTTACGGATACGTGTGAACAAATAGAAAAAAAACTAAACGAAACAAGGAAAAGTATTTTTAGAGATCTGACACCCTGGCAAAGAGTTCAAATATCTCGTCACCCTTCCCGGCCATATACTTTAGATTTTATAAATAATATCACTCAAGATACCTTTATGGAGCTTCACGGTGATAGAACCGTAAAAGATGATAAGGCTATGATTGGTGGTTTAGGTAAAATTGGAGATCAGTCATTTATGTTTATTGGACAACAAAAGGGATATAATACTAAAATGCGACAGTATAGAAATTTTGGGATGGCGAATCCTGAAGGTTATCGTAAAGCATTAAGGCTGATGAAGATGGCTGAGAAATTTAGTATTCCGGTTGTAACTTTTTTAGATACACCTGGTGCATATCCGGGCTTAGAAGCAGAAGAAAGAGGACAAGGTGAAGCAATTGCCAGAAACATCTTTGAAATGTCAAAATTAAAAACACCAATTATTACTATTGTTATTGGCGAAGGGGCATCTGGAGGTGCTTTAGGTATTGGTGTTGGTGATGTAGTTTATATGTTGGAAAATACCTGGTATTCAGTGATTTCACCAGAATCTTGCTCTTCAATTTTATGGCGTAGCTGGGAGTATAAAGAAATTGCAGCTGAAGCTTTAAAACTTACGCCAAAAGATATGAAAAGTATGAAATTAATTGATGGTATAATTAGAGAACCTCTTGGAGGTGCACATGCTGATAGAGAAAAAGCATATAGATCAGTTGAAATGGCAATTATTAAAGCTTATTCAGAATTGAAAAAGCTACCAATCAAAAAATTGGTTGAAAAAAGAATGGATAAATATGCCAATATGGGTGAATTTAGAGGATAGTTTTTAAAACCTTGTTTTAGTAAGCATATATTAGTATTTTTATGGTATATATGTTTTACTATGAAAATACTATCAGCTAAGCAAATTTACAAAGCCGATCAGGCTACTATTAAAAATCTTCCTATTTTATCTTTAGATCTAATGGAACATGCTGCAGGAGTATGTACTGATTGGATTGTTCATTATTTAAATGATTTTCAAAATACGATTCATATTTTTTGTGGTGTAGGAAATAATGGAGGTGATGGTTTGGTTATTGCCAGAAAATTATTGCAATTAGGATATGATGTAAATACTTATATTGTTAATTTTAGCAATAATAAAAGCAGTGATTTTATAACTAATTATAGTAGACTTACTGAACTAGGTTATAAACCTATTGATCTAACAGATAATAATTACACTTTTAAGATCTCAAATTTTGATATAATAATTGATGCAATTTTTGGTATAGGATTAACAAGATCTCCTCAAGGATTTGTTAAAGAAATTATTCAAAATATTAATAGTACAAAAGCTAGAGTTATAGCAATTGATTTTCCGTCTGGATTAGCTGCAGGAAGCATTGGCGATTCTAATATAATACCAAAATTTGATAAAAATGCAATAATTAAAGCTAGCATTACACTGACTTTTCAGAATCCAAAATTGGCTTTTTTACTTCAAGAAAATGAGATGTTTTATGGAGATTGGCATTTATTGAATATTGGTTTAGATCAAAATTATATTGATGGTATTGATACTAATTTTCATCTGATAACAATAAATAAAATAAAAAAAATATACAAACCACGTTCAAAATTCTCTCATAAAGGTACTTTTGGCCATAGTTTATTGATAGGTGGTAGTTTTGGTAAAATTGGCGCTGTAGTTTTAGCGTCAAAAGCTGCATTGAAGATTGGCAGCGGTTTGGTTTCAGCTTATGTGCCTAAATGTGGTTATCAAATTCTTCAAACTTCAATTCCGGAAGTTATGACTGAAGTTGATGACGAAAAAGAAATTCAATTTTTCAATTATAAAACCAATCCAAATGTGATAGGAATAGGTATGGGATTAGGAACAAGCTCAAAAACAACGGATGGATTTATTAAATTTCTAAAAAATAATTCATTACCATTAGTGATTGATGCGGATGCTTTAAATATTTTATCGAATAATAAAGAGCAATTAGAATTCTTGCCAAAAGAAACGATCCTTACACCACATCCTAAAGAGTTTGAAAGATTGGTTGGGAAATGGAAAAATGATTTTGAAAAATTAGAAAAACTTTTAGCATTTTCAAATCAGTATAACTGCATTGTTGTTTTAAAAGGAGCCAATACTGTAATAGCAGATCAACAAAAATTATATTTTAATAAAACTGGTAATCCTGCATTAGCAACAGGTGGTAGTGGTGATGTTCTTACAGGAATCATAACCGGATTAATTGCTCAGGGTTATAAATCACTGGATGCAGCTATATTTGCTGTTTATATCCATGGAAGAACTGCTGATATTGCTTTACATAATAATTATACCATGGAAACTTTTACAGCTTCAAATATTTTTGATTTTTTTGCCGATGTAATAAAAGAGATTTGAAATTTTGGTTCATAATTCATTAATTCAAATGCTTTTATGAAGTATTTTAAAAAAAATGAGTTTTATCACTAATTATGTCAAATATTTTAATGAAATTTATAGTGTTATTAAAATTAAAAACGGTTCAGGTATGGAGACAAAAATTGTTTATTTAAGTGATTTAAAATTTAATTTAAAAGTCTGGAAAAAAGAGTTGAGATTTCACCGTGATGAAATGGAAAGATTCGAAAAAAAATTGGAAGATGTTGCTAAACGTAATTTAGGTATTAAGGCAATGACTCCTTTAGAAGGATATCAAAACAGAATTATTCGTGAAAAAGAGGTTATTGGACGACTATTACAAAGAATTAGATTAAAATTGAGAATTGTTGATGTGGTTGATTTAGATGAAGAAATTGACGGCCGATTAAGAAATCAACAAACAACATTAAGAGATGATATGAAAACATATATCAAACTACATTATGAACTTAAAGAAGAATTAATGGATTACTTTTTAAAGTGGTTGTAATTTTTTGAAATCTAATGTTTAAATAAAAAAGTAAAAAGTCCGTTTTGGACTTTTTACTTTTTTATTTAAGTTTATACAAATTGGTTAGAAATTTTCTCAGCTTTTCTGCTTTCAGAATAATCATAGAACCCTTCACCTGATTTAGCTCCCAATTTACCAGCGGCAACCATATTTACTAATAAAGGACATGGTGCATATTTGGGATTTCCAAAACCGTCATACAATACATTTAGTATTGATAAACACACATCAAGTCCGATAAAATCAGCTAATTGTAAAGGACCCATTGGATGTGCCATACCCAATTTCATAACAGTATCGATTTCATAAATACCGGCTACATTTTCATATAAAGCATAAATAGCTTCATTTAGCATAGGCATTAAAATACGGTTGGCGATAAAACCTGGATAGTCATTTACCTCTACAGGTACTTTTTTTAATTGTTTTGAAAGGTCCATAATGGTTTGAGTAACTTCATTACTTGTAGAATACCCCCTGATGATCTCCACCAATTTCATAATGGGAACAGGATTCATAAAATGCATACCAATAACTTTATCAGGACGAGATGTAACCGCAGCAATTTTTGTAATTGAAATTGATGATGTATTTGTAGCCAAAATACATTTATCGGGAGCTTCTTTATCGATCTGTCTAAAGATTTTAAGTTTAATATCTTCATTTTCAGTAGCTGCTTCAATAACAAGATCAGCATTTTTTAACCCTTCAGAAATCGTATTAAAAGTTACTATGTTTTTTAATGTTTCATCTTTTATATCATTGGTAATTCTCTCTTTACTTAATAAGCGTTCAAGGTTTTTATTGATGGTTGATAAGGCTCTGTCAAGTGCATTTTGAGAAATATCTATTAAATTGACTTGAAATCCATTTTGTGCAAAAACATGGGCAATACCATTTCCCATAGTTCCGGCACCAATTATTGAAATATTTTTCATGAGATTAAATTTTGTGATAATTAAAAATTTATAATTTATTGATAATTTCTTGTGCTACACGTAAAGCTTCGGTTCCTTGAAATAATGAAACAACGGGTGTTGTATTATTTTGAATTGCATTTGCAAATGATTCTAACTCATCTAAAATGGCATTATTTTGCTCTATGTTGGGATGCTCAAAATAGATCTGTTTTTTAATACCCTCGGCATTTTGTAAGATCATGGCAAATTCATCGGGATTTTCGGGAACATCTTTCATTTTTACAACTTCACTTTTTTTGTCTAAAAAATCAACTGAGATATAAGCGTCTTTTTGAAAAAATCTAGATTTACGCATATTTTTCATTGAAATTCTGCTGGCAGTTAAATTGGCTACACAACCGTTTTCAAATTCTATTCGGGCATTGGCAATATCGGGTGTTTCACTAATAACAGAAACGCCGCTTGCTTGAATATTTTTCACTTTCGAATTAACAATACTTAAAATGATATCAATATCATGGATCATCAGATCTAAAACTACAGGAACATCAGTGCCACGCGGATTAAATTCAGCCAATCTGTGTGTTTCAATAAACATAGGATTTTTAATGGTTTCACGTACGGCAGTAAAAGCAGGATTGAATCTTTCAACATGACCAACCTGACCTTTAACTTTGTACTCTGAAACCAATTCATTCAATTGATCGGCTTCAGCTACAGTTTTAGTGATTGGCTTTTCAATGAATATATGCTTGCCTTTTTTTATAGCTGATAAAGCACAATCATAATGATTAAGAGTTGGTGTTACAATATCAACAACATCAACTGCATCAATCAATTCATCTACAGAATTAAACAAATGATAACCAAATTCTTTAGATACTAATTGAGCACTTTCTTTATCAGGATCATAAAAACCAATTAGATTATATTGTGGAGATTGAGAAATTAATTTTAAATGAATTTTCCCAAGGTGACCGGCACCTAAAATACCTGCTTTTAACATGTTAAATATTTTTATTCAAAAATACAAAATATGATATTGTATTTGGTTTATTTAGTAAAATAATTACTTATTTTTGAAATCGTATGATAAAAGATTTACCCAAACATAGAGGACTTAGAAATCAGTTGGTTGCTACGATTAAAGCCAAAGGGATTGAAGATGATTCAGTACTTGAAGCTATCAGTAAAGTGCCCAGACATTTATTTATGGATTCTGGATTTATTGATTTCGCATATCAGGACAAACCATTTCCTATTGCTGCTGATCAAACTATTTCACAACCTTATACTGTTGCTTTTCAAACTGAATTATTAGAGGTAAAACCCAATGATAAAATTTTAGAGATAGGTACAGGATCGGGTTATCAAACTGCGATTTTGATTGAATTAAAAGCTGAGGTATATAGTATTGAACGACAAAAAGAATTGTATTTGTTGACAAAAAAGTTTTTACCAAAGGTTGGTTATGTTTCTAAAAAATTAGTTTTTGGTGATGGTTATTTAGGTTTACCTGATAATGCCCCATTTGATGGTATTATTGTTACAGCAGGTGCCCCATATGTACCTAAATCATTGTTAAGTCAGTTAAAAATAGGAGGTAGGTTGGTTATTCCTGTTGGAAAAAATACTCAGGTTATGACACTTTATACGCGTAAAGGTGAAAAAGAATTTGATAAACATGAGTATGGCGATTTTAGGTTTGTACCGCTGTTAAAGGATAGTAATAACCTGGGTTCGACCTAAGCTTTGTTCACAGTTCCAGATAATTAGCACATAGACGAGTCAAATTTTCGTAGCACTATGCGGGATAATGCAAGGAAATTTGATGAAGTATATGGGTTAAATATCGAAATCTGCAAGCAGAAAAGCCAATAGCACACCATCTTCGAACTAAAAATAACTTGTAATAACCAGTTATTACTTCTTGATTTTCAGTATCAAACCTAGTGCACTATTGACTTTCTGTGAAATAAATCTTAGCTCGAACTCAGGTTAATAAGTAAGATCACATAGCTTTTAAACTCAAATCCATATTACTTACTGAGTGTGTTATTGCACCTGAAGAAATATAATCAACTCCACATTCTGCATAAGCACGAGCTGTTTCTAAAGTAATTCCACCCGATGACTCGGTTTGGCATTTATCTCCAATTAGTTTAACAGCTTTTACGGTATCTTGATAGTTAAAATTATCAATTAAAATTCTGCGGATACCATCGTGTTTTAAAATAGTTTCAATTTCATTTAAACTACGTGCTTCAACAATAATTTTAAGATCAAGTTGATTTTTCTTTAAATAAGCTTTTGTTTTTTCAATTGCCTTATCAACTCCACCTGCAAAATCGATATGATTATCTTTAAGCATAATCATATCATATAAAGCAAAACGATGATTTTCACCTCCACCAATTTTTACAGCCCATTTTTCAAGGGCTCTTATTCCTGGAGTTGTTTTTCTAGTATCAAGAACTTTAGTTTTGGTTCCCTTTAATATTTTGGTGAATTTTCTTGTTTTCTTAGCAATAGCACTCATTCTTTGCATAGAATTAAGAACAAATCGCTCAGCTTTTAAAATTGATTGAGAGTTGCCTGTAACAAAAAAAGCAATATCGCCAATTTTTACTTTATCGCCATCACTTAAAAAAGTTTCAATCTTAATATCTTTGTCAATTTCAGTAAAGATCATTTTAGCGAAATCAATACCCGCAATTACACCTTTTTCTTTAACCAATAGTTTAGCTTGCCCTTTAGCATCTTTTGGGATACAGGCTAAAGAACTGTGATCTCCTTCACCAATATCTTCTCTAATACTGTTTTTAATGATTATTTGTAATTCTTTCTCAAATTGCTCTCTGCTGATCATGTTTATTAATTTTTATTATTACAAAAATAACTTAAAAATTTGATTTACATTTGATATATTATACGGTAAGGTTATGTTGAATTGAAATTAAAAACTAATCAAATGTAATAATGAAAATAAAATTATTGGCTATTGGTAGAACAGATGATAGGAATTTACAAGCTTTAATTCAAGCTTATGAGCAAAGATTAAAACATTATATCAAATTTGAATTGGAGATTATACCTGATATTAAGAATTCAAAAAATTTATCAGAAAAACAACAAAAAGGAAAAGAAGGAGAATTAATCCTTAAAAAAATAACACCAACAGATCAGCTTATTTTATTGGATGAAAGAGGTCATGAGTTTCGTTCGATAGAATTCTCAAGGTTTCTACAAAAGAAAATGAATATTGGCATTAAACAATTGGTATTTGTAATTGGTGGCCCCTACGGTTTTTCGGAAGAAGTTTGTAAAAAAGCTGTAGGAAAAATTTCACTTTCAAAAATGACCTTCTCGCATCAAATGGTTCGATTATTTATTATTGAACAGATATACAGAGCTTTAACCATTTTAAAAAATGAACCCTATCACCATGAATAATAGGGCTGGGGTATTTTATAATGGAATTTAATACTACAAATAAAATTTATATTTTTAATTTTAATAACCTTGTTTTTACTACTTTTGCACACGTTTAAGAATTTATAAATGGCAATTAAGCTGTAAGAGAATGGAAGAAAAGAAATTTGATATTAATTCACTAATTGGATTTGTATTGCTGGGAGCGATAATGCTTTGGTATTTTTACAGTAACCAACCTACACCAGAGCAACTAGCAAAACAAAAAACTGAACAAATACAAGATTCAATTCAAAAAGCCCAACAAGTTGTTGAACAACCAAAAGTGGTTGATGATAATAATAATAATGCGATCAGTGCTAACCCTACAGATTCGTTAGCTTTATCACAAGCGCAGAATAAGTTAGGTGTTTTTGCCTATAGTGCCGGATTACCTTCCGCGAAAGCACAAGAAACCGTTATAGAAAATGAACTTGTAAAAATTACAGTCTCAAATTTAGGTGGACAAATAACGGAAGTATTATTAAAAAAATACAAAACATATAACCAGTTACCACTTTATTTGATCAAAGATGATAATGCTTCTTTCAATGTAAAATTTGCAACACAAGACAATAGAAATCTACAAACAAAAGACCTTTTCTTTGAACCGTCATTAACAAAAAATGATGATAATCAGGTGCTTTCAATGAAACTTAAAGTAGCTGCTGATAATTATTTAGAATATCGTTATGAGTTAAAACCTGATGATTATATGATGGATTTTGCTATTCGTTCTCAGGGAATGGGTAGTGCGATCAATACTTCACAAAATATTAATTTAGATTGGAGTTTAAAGAGTTTTAGAACTGAGAAAAGTTTAAAATACGAAAATCAATATACTGATTTACGCTATTTGCACAATAATGAGTTTGATGATATGAACCCTATGGGTGATGGTGATGAAGAAGAAGTGGATAAGCTAAATTGGGTTGCTTTTAAGCAACAATTTTTTACTTCTATTTTATTGACTAATGAACCATTCGAAAAATCTAAACTGGTATTAAAAAATTTAGTTCAAGACGAGGATGTTGATACGGTTTTTACAAAACAATATTTAGCATCTATTCCTTTACAAGCAAAAAATGGTGAATTGAACTATAATATGAATATGTATTATGGACCTGTCGATTATAAGGTTTTAAATAAATATAAAGGAAAACAATTAGACAGGATTGTTAGTTTGGGTTGGGGAATCTTTAGATGGATCAATAAGTATATTTTTATACCTCTATTTGGTTTTTTAAGCTCATTTATTGGCAGTTATGGTTTGGTAATTATTTTATTGACAATTGTTGTAAGGATCTTTATGTCGCCTGTTGTTTATAAATCGTATTTATCAAGTGCCAAAATGAAAGTTTTACGACCTGAAATGGAAGAGATCAATGAAAAACATAAGGGTAAAGAAAACGCGATGAAACGCCAGCAAGAAACCATGGCATTACAAAGAAAAGCCGGTGTAAGTCCGTTATCAGGATGTATTCCTGCTTTGATCCAAATGCCGGTATTCTTTGCATTATTTAGATTTTTCCCTGCAAATATTGATATTAGACAAAATGGGTTTTTATGGGCAGATGACCTTTCAGCCTATGATGAAATTTTAAAATTACCATTTAAAATTCCATTTTATGGAGATCATGTTAGTTTGTTTCCAGTATTAGCTTCTGTGGCCATATTCTTTTATATGCAGATGACTCAAAGTCAGCAAATGAGTATGCAGCAACCTCAGCAGGAAGGAATGCCGGATATGCAAAAGATGATGAAAATGATGATGTGGTTTTCACCGATCATGATGTTATTCTTCTTTAATAGTTATGCAAGTAGTTTGAGTTTGTATTATTTTGTATCTAACTTATTAACTATTGGAATTATGTTAGTGATCAAACATTATATTATTGATGAGGATAAAATCCATGCTCAAATTCAGGAAAATAAAAAGAAACCTGCCAAAAAGAAAAGCGTTTTCCGTCAGCGTTTAGATGATGCAATGAAACAAGCGCAAGTTCAGCAAGAACACAAAAAAAAGAAGAAAAGATAAATTTAAGTTATAAGCTTTAAAAATAAATGTGAATGATTTTTAAATTTAATCACCTTTTTTAAATATAAGTGATGTGCTGTTTACACAGTATCGTTTTCCTGTAGTTTCTTTAGGGCCATCATCAAATATGTGACCCAAATGTCCTCCACAACTAGAGCATAAAATTTCAGTTCTTATTATATCATGACTTAGATCTTTTTGATAGATCACGGTACCTTTTATAGCATCGTCAAAACTTGGCCAACCACAATGTGATTCGTATTTTGTATTTGATTCAAAAAGTTTAGCATTACAAGCAGCACAAAAATAGGTTCCTTTATCAAAAGTATCTGTATAACCTGTATGTCCAGGCATATCAGTACCTTTTTTACGTAAAATATTATATTGTTTTGGAGTTAGAATTGATTTCCATTCTTCTTCAGTTTTGATTACTTTTTTATTCATGTTCGTTTGTGTTTCATCCTGTGCAATTCCGTTTAAGTAAAAAAATATTATGGTAAATGCGGTAATAATTAGTTTCTCCATTCTTTATTGTATAAAATCTATGATCTTTTGGATAACGGTTTGGTCTTTAAAAATTTTATGATGACCTAAACCACTTGTAACAAGTAATAATCCATCTTGCAGGTTTTGACGAATTCTATAAGCACTGCTTACAGGTACAAATCTATCTTGAGAGTCATGGATTACAAAAGTTGGAATCTTAATTTTTTTAGCAGCTTCACTAGATGAAAAATTATTGATATCAAATTTTATTTTTTTATTGTAATACTTAATAATTTTATTAACCAGAACAGGATTTAATTCAAATTTTTTAACAAATGATCTAATTACTTCAGGAATTTTGTCATCGGCACCAATAATCACAATTTTTTTAAACTCACTGTTTTTTGCAGCTGCATTTAACAATGTCATCCCTCCCCATGAATGTCCTATTGCAGCATCAAATAGACCGTATTTTTTTTCAATAAATTTTATAGTTTCTAAGTATTCCAACATATTTGTTGATTTCCCTGAAGATAGGCCATGAGCTGGTGCATCAAAAGCAATGACCATCATTTTATTCTCTAACAATTTATCAGCTATATTATGCATTTGAGTACCTCTGCCTGACCATCCATGTAGTAACAAAACTTTTTTCTTAGAATATCCATAAGTATAAACCATGATATCTTTCTGGATAGAAGGAATATGGTGGAGTTCATTTTTTGAACTTTCCTGCATCATTATTTCTCTCTGTGGCGTTCTGAATTTAGGTGGCGTTTCAAATATTTTTGCCAGAAATCTTACAGTCAGATCTTTTGATAAAAATTGTAATGTTTTACCCGTATATAGTAGTGACTTTGGAATTTCAAATGAGTTATTATTGATCTTTGGTCTTTTTGTACTTTTCATGATTTTAAAAAAGTATTTATGCTGTTGTAATATGTTAAAAAATAGTTAAAAAGTAGAAATACTTTCTAAAAAATATTAGTAAATTGCTCCATCAAATCTATAATTTTTTTAAATGCTTGAAAAAGGTAATAAAAAATTAATTAACAGTTGGGCTTTTTATGATTGGGCAAATTCAGTCTATTCATTGGTGATAAGTACAGCTGTTTTTCCAATATATTATGAAACTGTAACTAATTCTGATAGCGGATTGGTCACCTTTCTTGGGATGCAATTTAACAATACTTCCTTATATACCTATGCATTATCATTTTCTTTTTTAATAGTTGCAATCATTTCTCCTTTACTTTCCGGAATTGCTGATTATGTAGGAAACAAAAAAAGTTATATGAAGTTTTTTTGTTATTTGGGTTCTTTCTCTGTGATGTCTTTATTTTTTTTTAAAGGAATTGATACATTATGGATAGGTATTTTGTTTTCAATTTTAGCAAGTATTGGATTTTGGGGCAGTTTGGTCTTTTATAATGCCTATTTACCTGAAATTGCATATTACGATCAACAAGATGAGGTTAGTGCGAGAGGATTTATATATGGTTACATAGGGTCAGTTTTATTATTACTATTCAATTTGAGTATGGTTTTAAAACCAGAATGGTACGGCATTGTTGATAAAACTTTACCAGCTCGAATATCATTTCTTTCGGTAGGTATATGGTGGATTGGTTTTGCACAATATACTTTTAAATATTTGCCATCAAATCTTTACAACAAAAAGCCGGGTAAGAATTATATTTTCAATGGTTATTTAGAGTTGAAAAAAGTATTAAATGAATTGAAAGATCATCCTGTATTATTTAATTTTTTAGTATCATTTTTTTTATATAGTGTAGGTGTTCAAACCATTATATTATTATCAACTATTTTTGGAAAAACTGAGATCGGAATCCCAACCAGTAATTTGATCATAACGATTATTGTAATACAATTGCTAGGTATAGTAGGTGCTTATTTATTTGCAAAATTATCAAATAAGATTGGAAATATTACAACTTTAAAGATTACAATATTAATTTGGGGTATAGCAAGTTATGGTGCTTATCTGTTAGATAAAGACGATCCGGATGTAATTTTTAAATTTTACTTATTAGGCGGTTTAATTGGATTGGTTTTAGGAGCGATACAAACATTATCACGTTCAACTTACTCAAAACTATTACCTGAAGACACTCAAGATACAACAACATATTTTAGCTTTTTTGATGTAACGGAAAAATTGGCAATTGTTTGGGGTACTTTTATTTTTGGACTTGTGCTTGCAATTACAGAATCTATGAAAATGTCAATATTATTGTTGTCATTATTCTTTTTTGCAAGTTTTATTGTTTTATTTTTTATTAAAAGATCGAGTTTTAAAAATTGATCATTTTTTGATCATTTTAAATCATAATTCAGTTTATTATGAATAGTAAATCCATTGATTTTATAGTTGTTGGAGCCGGAATTGTAGGTTTAGCTACGGCCTATAAGTTACAAGTTAAATTTCCAAAAAGTACGATTGCTGTTTTAGAAAAAGAGCATGAAATTGGCTTACATCAAACTGGTAGAAATTCCGGAGTTATTCATTCCGGAATCTATTATAAACCCGGTTCATTTAAAGCAAAAAATTGTAATAACGGAAGAAAACAATTGGTAAATTTTGCAAGAGAACACTATATAAAACATGATGTATGTGGAAAAATCATTGTAGCTACAAAAAAAAATGAACTATCCGTTTTAGAAAAAATTTATGAAAATGGTATCCAAAATAGAACTGAAGGAATCAGGTTTTTAAATTCTGAAGAGATTAAAACAAAAGAGCCTTTTATTGAAGGAATTAAGGCTGTTTTTGTTCCTGTAGCAGGTATTATTGACTATGTAGATGTGTCAAAAAAGTTTGTAGAATTAATTTCAATTATTAATCCTGAAAGCAAATTGATCACTTCATGTGAAGTAAGAGATATAACTTCAAGTAAAAATAATAAAATATTACATACTTCACAAGGAGATTTTCAAGCTAAAAAAGTTATTTTTTGTGCTGGATTACAATCTGATAGAATGGCAAAAATAGATAATATTGAACTTGATATGCAAATTGTTGGTTTTAGAGGAGATTATTTTGAGTTAACTGAAAATGCAGCACATAAAATTAAAAATTTGGTTTATCCTGTTCCGGATCCTAAATTTCCTTTTTTGGGAGTACATTTTACAAGAATGATCAAAGGAGGTGTGGAGTGTGGACCAAATGCTGTTTTTACCTTTAAAAGAGAAGGTTATTCTAAAACTGATTTTGATCTTAAAGATACCTTACAGGCACTTGGATTTAAAGGTACCTGGAAGTTATTTTTTAAATTTTGGCGTAAAGGAATTGACGAATACAAGCGTGCTTTTTCAAAAAAACTATTTGTAAATGAATTGGCTAAAATGATGCCTGGTATTTCAAAAGATGATGTTGTAGTTAGTCGATCAGGTGTTAGAGCGCAAGCAATTGACAGTTCTGGAAATATGGTTGATGATTTTAAAATAATCAATCACGAAGGTACAATTCATGTTGTCAATGCACCTTCGCCAGCTGCTACTGCTTGTTTGGCTATTGCCGATGAAATTATTGCTAAAACTATAGAGTAAATTATATTGAGAAAGTAGGGTTATAGTTGATCACAAAGTGATTAAATCAATTCTTAAAAATAAAAAAGCAGCTTATTGGCTGCCTTTTTTACTATTCAATTATTCACCTTTATGTAAATGAACATCCATTTGTGGGTATGGAATATTGAGTCCTTCTTTATTAAATTCGTTATAAACTTTTTCATTTGTATCAAAAAACACAGCCCAATAATCTTCAGCATTGACCCAAACACGAACTACAAGATTTACCGAGCTATCTCCCAATTCAGAAACTGCAATAAATGGTTTAGGATCTTTAAAAATATTATTATTAGATACAATGATATTATTTAATACTTCTCTGGCTTTTTTTGTACTGTCTCCATAAACCTATTCCAAAAGTAAAATCAACTCTACGTGTAGCTTCGGTAGAATAATTAGTCATAGCTCCTTTTGATAGATCACCATTAGGAATTATTACTGTTTTATTATCAGGTGTTTTTAATATTGTATTAAAAATTTGAATTTCTTTTACAGTTCCGGTATAACCTTGTGTATCGACAAAGTCACCAACTTTATACGGTTTAAAGAGTAAAATAATAACACCACCAGCAAAATTTTGCAAAGTACCTGATAATGCCAAACCTACAGCTAAACCAGCTGCACCTAATATGGCAATAAAAGATGTCATTTGAACACCTAACATTCCCAAAACACTTATTCCTAGTAGAACTTTTAACAGGATGTTAACTAAACTTTTAAGAAAAGGCTTTAGAGAGTTGTCTATATCACGTTTATCCATAAGCTTAGTTAGAGCTTTAGATATGCTTTTAATTACCATGGATCCGATAATTCAGACTACAATTGCTCCTATTAATTTTGGACCGTATTCATAAACCAAATTAGTAGCTTCAGTAATTATATTTTCAATTTCCATAAGAATATTAAAAATTAATGTCTTCTATATGAACTTCTTGATGTTGCAGCCCTTGTGTTAGAAGGCCTTGAAGTTGGTCTTGAAGTTGGTCTTGAAGCTGGTTTGCTACTTGTCTGTTTATGGGATGGTTGTGTACT
>DAOUPQ010000120.1 GCA_030626085.1 Flavobacteriia bacterium | reverse complement strand
GCCAATGATTATGGTGATGGTGTAAAGGGAACTGATAATGATGATAGAGTTGGTCCAGAAAGAGCATTACAAAGTGGTGAGATCACACCAAAACAAATGAAAAATGCGATTAAAATTACTTCCTTTTTTACCTTAATTGTTGCTATTATTTTAATATATCTATCTTTTGGAAAAGAAAACTTTTTATACTCATTATTATTCTTTGTTCTGGGATTGCTAAGCATCATTGCAGCAATTAAGTATACTGTGGGAAAAAATGCTTACGGTTATTATGGTCTTGGTGATATTTTTGTTTTTTTATTCTTTGGATTATTAAGTGTTTGTGGTACTTATTTTCTCTATACAAAAACCCTTGATTTCACAATTTTTTTACCTGCTTTTTCTGTTGGTTTATTAAGTATCGGTGTTTTGAATTTGAATAATATGCGAGATTATAATTCAGATAAAAAATCAAATAAAAAAACATTGGTTGTAAAGAATGGATTAAAATTTTCAAAGTATTATCATTATTTTTTATTGTTTGCTGCATTTTTATCTTCGGTAATATTTGTTATTATCCATTTTACATCCTATAAACAATTCTTATTTGTTTTTGCTTTTATACCTATCTTCTTACATTTTAAAACTGTTTATCAGAATAAGGATCCGGTTACACTAGATCCTGAATTAAAAAAACTGGCTTTGAGTACTTTTTTATACGCTATTCTTTTTGGTTTGGGTCAACTATAATAATATGATTTAAATCATTTCTTTAAGAAAGGAAAAGTTATATTTTTGTGTGAAATATCATCGTTCAGCAATGCGAAAATTAATTTTCACTCATCTTTTTCTCAACTTGTATTTGTTGGCAATAATACAGCCTGCAATTCCTATTATTGAGTATTTTGTTAATTATGAGTACATTGCTAATGAATTATGTGAGAATAAAGATAAGCCAACAATGGCTTGTAATGGTAAGTGTTATTTAGAAAAGCAAGTCAAAAAGCAACTAAGAATTGACGTAGAGCAGGAAGCGCCAATGCCTCCAGAAATTGATCTTGAAAAATTTATAACTTTAAAGAATAAAAAATTTACATATAATTTTATTATTCTTGAGCAATTAAATCAAATTCCTACATTTTATATAAAATTTAATGAAAGAAATTTTATAGACAAACTATTAAGACCTCCTATAGTTTAAAATTAAATATTTTATATCACATCAAAAGTCATCAGTTTACTGATGTACATGCTTTTTTGTATACCTTATTGTTTTAGGATGAATAACAGATTAAAACCCAAAGATTGTTGAATGAGCGTAAATTAACCTTCAAGAATCTAATAATTGATCTAGGTCTAGTATTTATCAAGTATAAAATACACTAAAACTATATATGGCTAATCAAAGCAACCTTCTTTAAAGGTGTGATATTCAATCAAATATATTTTTATTAAATTTCGTAGCATACGGTATTGTATGTCTACTCAATAATATAAACCAATATAATTTAAAATGAAAAATATATATATGGCTTATGCTATTTTACTGCTAGTTGGTATTAATAGCTATGCACAACAATCAGTAATTACGGGTAAGATTGCTGATGAAAATAGTAAACCAATTGAACAGGTAGTAATTAAACTACAGAGTTCAGAAATATTTGTACAGACCAATGAAAAAGGTGAGTTTAAGATCAATGCTGATCAGGGTGAAAAAGCTTTGTTGTCACATATAAATTACAAATCTAAAACGGTTAAATTACGCAATAATATGATAATTATACTGGAGGAGAGTGCGATTCATTTGAATACGATCATTATTAAAGCAGACCCTTTTGGAGAAATTGCACAATCAAAAGTAGTTTATGATGATATTAAAGCCACAACACAACCAAGAAGTGTTGGAGACCTCTTTAAAGATATTCCGGGTTTTGGTATTCAAAAACGTGGAGCTTATGCTTCGGAGCCAGTTTTTAGAGCATTTAAATATGAGCAATTAAATATTCAATATGATGGAGGGATGAAGATCCTCAATGCTTGTCCTAATAGAATGGATCCGATAACAACACATGTTATTCCAGAAGAAATTGAAAAAATTGAGATCATAAGAGGTCCTTTTTCAATGAGATTTGGTCAGAATTTTGGAGGAATTATCAATATGGTTTCGAAATCAATGAACAATCAAAAATTAGGTTTTAGTGGTAATATTGAAGCCGGTTACGAAACGAATGGTAATAATTTTACTACAAGAGGAACTTTTTTGTATAAAAAAGAAAAGTTTGATCTTGAATTAAACGGATCATATAGAGATTATGGTGATTATACTGATGGAAATGGAGACGAAGTACCATCTTCATTCAAGACCACTGATTATTCTATAAAACTTGGTTATAACCCTGAAGAGAATCAACGCTTAAGATTGACATGGCGTCAGTCTTTTGGAAGAGATATTGATCATACCGGATTACCTATGGATTCGCCTTATGACGATAGTTATTTAGCCGGATTAGATTATAAAATTACAGATCTTTCAGAAAAAGTAAATTCAATTTCTTTTAAAGGGTTTTATTCATATGTAGATCATCTCATGACAAATGAAAACCGCCCTAGTTTTAAAGCCACTTTTGCTTCATCAAATGTATTTGCAAGCGTCTATGGAGGTAAGGCAGAGATTATATTAACCCCTTCAGATCAGTTAAAGATATTTACGGGTGTGGATGCAAACTTTATTGCAAGAGATGGTTCCAGAATACGAACAATAAAAATAATGAATGGAAATCCGTTACCGGAGCCTGTGATCAAAGTTGATAAAATATGGCAGGATTCAGAGGTTAATGATATTGGCGTTTTTGCAGAAGGAAAGTATATGATCTCTGATCGATCAGTTATTACTGCAGGTTTGAGATCTGATTTTATTTCTACCGCAATAAATGATCCTGAACAAGATTTTTTAAATGAATATGAGATTGATGGTAAAATTGATGGTCGATCAGAAGTGAATATCAGCGGAACAGTATCATATGTTTATAAAGTTAATACATCCGAATGGCAATTTGCTTTTGGTAGAGGTGTAAGAACCGCTTCAATGATAGAAAGTTATATCAATCATTTTAATGTAGGTTCTGACCCCTATGAATATGTTGGAAATCCTTATCTAGATCCTGAAGTAAATAATCAGTTTGAGGTTTCGTTTAAGCAATGGCATGAAAATTTTGATTTTGGAGCAACTATTTTTTATTCATTTTTGGATGATTATATTTCTGCTGTGGTTGATGAAAGTTTACCGCGAAAATTTACACCAACATTAGAACCTATCTATGCTAAGCGTTTTATAAATATTGACAAAGCAGTTCAAACCGGATTCGAAATGTTTTTTAATTATCGCTTTACTTCTGATTTTAGTTTATTAACAGACTTATCTTATACTTATGGTCAAAATAAAGATTTTGATGAGCCGTTGCCTCAGGTAACTCCTTTAACAGCGCATTTAAGTTTAAATTATGATAAAGATAAATATTGGTTTAATTTAAAATCGAGATTTGTTGCCGAACAGGATCGTATATCAGAAACATTTAAAGAACATGTATCACCTGGATTTACAACATTTGATCTTAGTGCAGGTGTTAAACCATTAAAAGGTTTGACGGTAGGAGCAGCTGTTTTAAATATTTTTGATACGGCTTATTATGAACATTTAAATTTTTCATATAAAAACTCTGATATAATGAGTGGTAGAATTTACGAGCCCGGAAGAAATTTTACAATTTATTTAAATTATAGTTTTTAAAAATTAGTTAGTTAGTTTTGTTGAAAAACCGCCCAAAGAAATTTTCTTTGGCGGTTTTTTGGTTTTAATAAATTTCTTTAATAAATTTATAGGATAACTTTTTAATGTGAGCATTATGAAAATAACTTATCTCGGCCACGCTTCCTTATCCATTCAAGTTGCTAATAAAAATATTATTGTCGATCCATTTATAACGGCCAATGATCTGGCAAAGAATATTGATATTAATTCGCTTAAAGCAGATTATATTTTAGTAACACACGCACATCAGGATCATATTCTAGATATAGAATCAATTGCAAAACGCACTGGTGCAAAGATCATTTCAAATTTTGAGATTGTAAATCATTACGGTGAATTAGGTATTGATGGTCATCCTATGAACCACGGTGGTTCATGGCAATTTGATTTTGGCAAAGTAACCTATACCAGTGCTATTCATAGCAGTTCTTTTCCCGATGGTTCTTATGGCGGACAGCCCGGAGGGTTTTTATTAGAAACAGATGAGGGTAATATTTATATTGCCGGAGATACTTGTTTAACTATGGATATGAAATTAATTCCGCTTCAGGCAAAACTAGATCTGGCAATCTTGCCTATAGGCGATAATTTTACTATGGGAATTGAAAGCGCATCAATTGCCGCTGAATTTACTGAATGTAATAACGTGTTGGGTTATCATTATGATACTTTTGGATATATTGAAATTGATCATCAAAAAGCAATAGATACTTTTAAAAGTAAAGATATTTCTTTAAAATTATTAAATATTGGCGAAACTATGCATGTTTAAATAAAAAGGTTTTATAAAATTATTATAATTTAAATGATAATTGTATGTGAGACGTTATTTTCAGGTAGTGAAAGTAATAGAATTGCATTATATTCTCAATCATAACCTAACCATTAAAGACTGAAATAAAATGACTAGAAAAGAACTTAGAGAAAAGTATTGGAAACATCCAAATTGGCATAAAAAAGATATTCTAAATGATTTTGGTGATGAAGCTGAGGAAGTTTTTAAAAAAGCCTTTGGTTTGCATGTTGCCGAAGGGAAAAGACTTAATATTAGAGATAAGAAATTGTTAGAATATTTGTTCTGGAAGGTCAGAAAACGTCAGTGGGAGAGTATTCATTATGTTCCTAGATTTGATGTTAATAATTCAAAACAAATTGAATTTGTAAAGGCAATGAATAAAATCCGAAAAGAATTTATTAATACTGAAGATCTTGAGTTTCGTATAGGCAAAGAGCATTCTTATGTTGAAATTGATAAAAAAGATCTATTACCTTCTACTGATCTAAAAACATTTGCACTTTTTTTAAAACAACATTTTTTATTGACAATAAGCCTAAAAACAATTGAAAAATATTTAAAAAAAAATATAAAAAATTAATAATAAACTAACCATTTTTATCTTTATCTAATTTTTTATTTGTAGTGATTTTACTTATCAGATAATATTATCATTTGGTTGTTTTGGTCTTTTACCTTGTATCTTATATTCTGTTGACATTAAAATATTTTAAATTTATTAGTGAAACTCAATTTTGAATAGTTTTAAAACAAACTCAAAGCGGTTATGTTATGTAGGGCACAAATAAATATTCGACAATGTTATGTTTAAAATAATAAACTTCGTAAATTAGACAATTATTTAAATTAACTGATTCATTAACTAATTATAATAAAAATGAAGAAATCTAATTGGTTTATCAGAGTTTTTGTTGGGATTGTTTTAGTATCTTTAGTTGTTACTGATGCTTTTGCACAACAAACACTCGACGATGTAAAATCAGCACGTGGTCTAAATGATCAGGATGTGCTGGCAGCTGTTAAAACGTTCATGCCACGTGGTGGTCGTGACGAGTATTTTTCGATTGTAGGAACTGGAAACTCAGGAACTATGATTGTTTATGGTTTGCCATCAATGAGAATTTATAAATACGTTGGTGTATTTTCGCCAGAACCATGGCAAGGCTATGGTTTTGATGATGAAAGTTCATTAATGCTTAAAAAATCTTCTCTTGATAACAGAATTAGCACTTATGGAGATATGCGTTTCCCAGCCTTTTCTGAAAAAGGTGG
>DAOUPQ010000061.1 GCA_030626085.1 Flavobacteriia bacterium | reverse complement strand
TTTTGCAGATAACTATAGGTTAGATCATAAAAATCCTGCTCCTTGGTCAAAACACTTGCACCTTGGTAATAAATATCTAAAAAATCCTGAAGACAAGAAAAATGGTAAGCTTTCTCAATTTCTTCAATACTTTTAAACGGAATATCAATTTTATTTCTTTGGGCAATTTCAAACATTAATGCCGGTTCAAAAGTACCTTCAATATGCAAATGCAATTCTGCCTTTGGTAAATTTTTAATAAATTTTTTCATAGCACAAATTTAATAATTTGTTTATTCTTTAATTAATTATAAAAGATTAAAATTAACGATATTTGCATAAATAAAATATTCAATGCTAAATTATCCACTAAAATTTGAGCCGATCCTTAAAGAAAAGATTTGGGGTGGTGAAAAAATTAAGAATTTACTACACAAAGAAACTAATGTTTCAAATATTGGAGAGAGTTGGGAGATATCTGATCATGAAGATGATATTTCAATTGTAAAAAACGGAATTTTACAAGGTAAATCCCTTTATGAATTAATTGTAAAATACAGCGGAGCCCTGGTAGGAGAAAAGGTTTATAAAAAATTTGGCAATAAATTTCCGGTTCTTATAAAGTTTATTGATGCTGCCAAACCCTTGAGTATTCAACTACACCCAAATGATGAATTGGCAAAAAAAAGACATAATTCTTTCGGTAAAACCGAAATGTGGTACGTAATGCAAGCTGATGAAAATGCAGGCTTAGTGGTAGGTTTTAAAAAAGAGGTGAGTAAAAATGAATATCTTAAACATTTAAAGAATAAAACCCTAACCAAAATACTAAATTTTGATCCTGTAAAAGAAGGCGATGTTTATTTTATTCCTACTGGAAGAGTACATGCTATTGATACCGGCGTTATGCTAGCTGAAATTCAACAAACAAGCGACCTTACCTATAGAATTTATGATTGGGACAGGCAGGATGAACAAGGTAATTATCGTGAATTACATACCGAATATGCTTTAGATGCATTAGATTTTACTGTACAGAAAGATTATAAAACTAATTATATAAAAAGGTTAAATAATGACACTAATATTATTGAATGTCAGTATTTTACAACAAATATAATTTCTATTGATAGCGAATTTAATATTGACCATTCCAATAAAGATTCTTTTGTAATTTATATGTGTGTTAAAGGTGAGGTTGATCTTAAATTAGAAAATGGTAAAGCTGAGAATATTAAAATAGGTGAAACAGTTTTAATTCCGGCTTCATTTAATAATATTACACTAATACCAAAAGAATATTCAGAACTATTAGAAATCTATATCGATTGATGGATACATATAAAAACATAAAAGTAATTGCATTTGACGCCGATGATACACTATGGGTAAATGAAACCTATTATAGAGAAGCTGAGCAAGAATTTATAAAATTATTATCAAAATATGAAACCGAGAATAAATTAGACCAGGAACTTTTTAAAACTGAGATGAAAAACCTTTCTTTATATGGTTATGGAATAAAGAGTTTTATTTTATCAATGGTGGAATCGGCTATAGAATTATCAAATTATAAGATAAGTACAAAAGTGATCGCACAAATTCTTGATATTGGTAAAAATATGTTACAAAAACCAATAGAATTATTAGATGATGTAGAGGAAACACTAAAAACTTTAAATCCCAAGTATAAATTGATCTTAGCAACCAAAGGCGATCTACTAGACCAGGAAAGAAAATTAGAAAAATCAGGTTTGATGAAGTGTTTTCATCATATTGAAATATTAAGCGATAAAAAAACAGACAATTATAATAAATTATTATCACACCTTGATATCAAAAACTCCGAATTCTTAATGGTTGGTAATTCCCTGAAATCAGATGTTTTACCATTAATTAAGATTGGTGCAGAAGCAATTCATGTTCCATATCATACCACATGGGCACATGAAATTATTAAACAGAATGGAAATGATAATGGTTATAAAACTGTAAAGAAATTAAAAAATATCTTAACGTTTTTATAAATTGTATATTCTTAAAATTGATGATATATTTATGAAATGATAAAATATCTTTCACGATAAATAATTATATTTGACAATGAAGTCATTCTAAGTTAAAAAAGTCAAGATAAATTCAATAATTAAAATAAAAAATTATGCCCGGATTTGAATTATTTGGCGCTGCCGAAAAAAAAGAAGTCAATGATGTTTTAGAAAATGGAGTTTTAATGCGTTACGGTTTTGATGGTATGCGTAATGGCCACTGGAAAGCAAAAGAATTAGAACAAGAATTAGAAAAAAGATTAGATGTAAAACATGCGCAATTAACCACGAGTGGCACAACTGCACTAAATGTTGCCTTAGCTATTTTGGGAGTAGGAGCAGGAGATGAGGTGATCATGCCAACTTTTACTTTTGTAGCAAGTTTTGAATCAATTTTAAATGCAGGAGCTACACCAATTCTTGTTGAAATAAATGATACTTTAACACTTGATCCTAAAGCTGTTGAAGCTGCAATCACAACCAAAACAAAAGTTGTTATGCCTGTTCATATGTGTGGTTCAATGGCTGATCTGGATGCTTTAAAAGTAATCTGTAATAAACATAATGTTTATCTTTTAGAAGATGCCTGTCAGGCTTATGCCGGAACATACAAAGGAAAAGCATTAGGTACAATAGGAAACGTTGGTTGTTTTTCATTTGATTATGTAAAAACCATCACATGTGGTGAAGGTGGTGCTTTGGTGATGAATGACAGTACTTTAGCAAAACATGCCGATCAATATACTGATCATGGTCATGATCATATTGGAAATGACAGAGGTGCTGAAACCCATCCGTATATGGGTTATAATTACAGAATTTCTGAACTCAACGCTGCTGTTGGATTAGCACAAGTCAGAAGAACTGAAGAATTTATTGATATCCAAAAAAAGAATAAAAAGATCCTAAAAGATGCTTTGCGGACAATTCCTGAAGTTAGCTTTAGAAGAATTCCTGATGAAGAAGGAGATTCGGCCACATTTTTATCCTTTTTTATGCCTACTGCAGAATTAAGCAATAAAGTTGTTAAAGCTTTTAGTGAATATGGGGTAGATGCATATTGGAATTATTTTGACAATAATTGGCATTATGTTAGAAAATGGGAACATTTTAAAGATCTAAGATCATTATTTCCAATTTCAGATCATATCAAAAATGGGATGCAGAATTTAAAAAAACTTGAATTTCCACAATCCGATGATTTTATATCGAGAAATATTTCTTGTTTGATAAAATTATCATGGACAGAAGAAGAAGTACACAATAGGGCAAATAAAATGGTAGAAGCAATAAAATCAGTTTTATAATGAAAGTTATTGCAATGATTCCAGCTCGTTATGGAGCAACCAGATTTCCGGGTAAACTAATGGCTGATCTCGGAGGAAAACCCGTGATTGTTCGCACTTATGAATCAACAGTAGCAACCAACCTGTTTAATGCTGTATATGTTGTTACTGACAGCAAAATCATAAAAGATATCATCGAAAAACACGGTGGCAATGCCATCATGAGCATTAAAGAACATGAATGTGGTACCGATAGGATTGCCGAAGCTGTAGCAGATTTAGATATTGACATTGTAGTAAACGTACAAGGTGATGAACCATTTGTTAAAAAAGAACCTTTACAAAAAGTGATAAATGTTTTTAAAGATAAAGATGCAAACAAAATTGATCTGGCATCTTTGATGCAAGAAATGACAGATTGGAAAGATATTACCGATCCTAATTTTGTAAAAGTAATTGTTGATAAGGATAATTTTGCTTTATATTTTTCCAGATCACCCATTCCTTACCCAAGAGATAAAGATGCAGGGGCAAATTACTATGAACACATAGGTATATATGCCTTTAGAAAACAAGCTATTTTAGATTTTTATAATTTACCAATGCGTTCAATAGAAGCAACTGAAAAAGTTGAATGTATTCGATTTTTAGAGTATGGTAAAAATATTAAAATGGTTAAAACCGATTATATGGGTATTGAGATTGATACCCCTGAAGATCTGATAAAAGCACAAAAATAT
Source organism: Flavobacteriia bacterium (assembly GCA_030626085.1). Classification (GTDB taxonomy): domain Bacteria; phylum Bacteroidota; class Bacteroidia; order Flavobacteriales; family Flavobacteriaceae; genus Namhaeicola. Next base: position 5,933 of record DAOUPQ010000061.1, on the reverse strand, counting down.
TTTAAAAAATAATATCAAAAATTTGAAAATATGGAATATAAAAATTTTCCTATGGTTCCTCGTGTTGTTTTTGGCAGAGGAAGTTTTAATCAACTAGGTGAAATCATTGAACCAAAAAGAACTAATAAAAATTCTCCTTTTATATTTATTGTAGATGATGTTTTTAAAGGAAATAGTTGGTTGGTTGATAGAATCCCATTAAAAAATAATGATAAAATTATTTATGTCAGCGCTCATGAAGAACCAAAAACAAAATATGTAGATCAGTTTAGAGATGATATTGAAGCAGAATTCAAGGAAATTCCATCAGGAATCATTGGAATTGGAGGTGGCACAATGTTAGATTATGCCAAAGCAATTGCTTTGATGCTCACTAATCCTGGCTCTTCTGCTGATTATCAAGGTTGGGATCTTATCAAATATCCTGCAGTTTATCATGTAGGAATTCCTACATTATCAGGTACAGGAGCTGAAGTTTCAAGAACTACAGTTTTAACCGGACCGGAAAAAAAATTGGGAATGAATTCTGATTACACACCATTTGATCAGGTTATCTTAGATCCTGAACTAACCAAAGACGTTCCTGACAATCAATGGTTCTATACAGGAATGGATTGTTATATTCACTGTATTGAATCTTTAACAGGAACTTATTTAAATGCTTTTTCTCAAAGCTATGGTGAAAAATCATTGGATCTATGTCGAGAAGTTTTCTTGGAAAAAGAAGACAGGGACAAAGATTCACAAGATAAAATAATGATGGCATCATGGCACGGGGGTATGAGCATTGCTTATTCGCAAGTTGGTGTTGCACATGCCATGAGTTATGGTTTGGGATATTTGTTGGGAACTAAACACGGTATTGGCAATTGTATTGTTTTTAACCAGTTAGAAGAATTTTATCCTCAAGGAGTAAAAGAATTTAAGCAAATGGTTAAAAAACATCAGATTGATATTCCAAAAGGCATTTGTAAAGACCTAAACGATGAACAGTTTAATATCATGATTGATGTTGCGCTGGGCTTAGTACCTCTTTGGGAAAATGCTTTGGGTAAAGATTGGCAAAAAACAATTACGAGAGAAAAATTACGCTCTTTGTTTGAATTGATGTAAGTTTTAAAAATATTGTTTATTATCTTACATATTTAATTAAATTTGCAAAAAAAATATAACAATGGCAAGTATAAAAGATTTAAAGAAAAATATCAATTTTGTATTATCTGATGTAATAGAAGAATGTTATGTTAGTCAACTTTCAGGTGATGATAAGAACAATGCTAAAATTGAAAAAATTATTGATGAAGCAATAGCTACCTTCGATGACCTGATTACAAAAGTCAATGAAAAAAATATTGAAAATAAAAATAAGCATTTTAAATCTGTTAATGCTGATTTAGAATCGAAAGTCAATAAATTATTAATTAAATTAGAAAAGTTGAAAATCTAATTTTTTTTTATTATATTTACTTATCTAAACTTTAAAAGTTTGGCTTGATTTTTGTAATAAACATTACATATTAACGTTCTAATTATTATTAAATATTTTTATTTTATTTATATGGCAAGAGCAATATATGAGTACACCAAAACTGTTCTAAAAAAAGTAAGCTTTGATGCTGAGTTGTTTTTCAAAGAACTCGAAAAAGCATTAAATCGCCTTTTGCCTTTTGAAATTGAGGAATTACGTATTTGGTTGGAAAAATTTACTGCAGATAAACCAGAGCTAACGCATAGTTTAATTGCAATAAGTAAGAAAAAGGAGCTATTTTAGCTCCTTTTTTTTTGTAACGGACTAATAATCTTTACATCACTAAAAGCTATAGCACCACGTATTATTCCATCAATACTGTTTTTTAACACCTCAATAAGTTGCATTTTTAATTGTGACCTATGATAGATCAAACTTACTTCTCTTGCCGGTACAGTACCACTAAATTGTTTTAGATGTATTTTATCTTCTTCAGGAAGATCTAAAGTTTGAAGATAGGGTAGTAGTGTCATTCCCAATTCTTCTTTTGAGAGTTTTATCAAGGTATCTAAACTGCCACTCTCTAAATGAAAATGATTTTTATTATCCGACTTTTCAGAATTACATAGATTTATTATATTATCTTTAAAACAATGGCCATCTTTTAGTAATAGAATATCATCAATTTCTAATTCATCTTCACGTATTGTGTTATTGTTGAATAATCGATGATTTTTTGATACAAATCCAACAAAAGGCTCATAATACAATACTTTTTCTAATATTTCAGGATTTTCTAAAGGTGTTGCTGCAATTCCCGCATCTATATGACCATCAATTATTTTTTTTATGATCTCTTCAGTTGTTAGTTCTTCAATAAGCAAATGAACTTTTGGGTATTTTTTTATAAATGATTTTAAAAATAATGGAAGTAAAGTAGGCATAATCGTAGGAATTATCCCCAATTTGAATTCACCACCTATATATCCTTTTTGCTGATCTACTATATCAGAAATTCTATTGCTTTCACTAACAATTAGTTTTGCTTGTTCAATTATTTGTTCTCCAATTAAAGTCAGTTCAATTGGTTTCTTTTTTCTGTTAAAAATAATAATACCCAATTCATCCTCTAATTTTTGAATTTGCATACTCAAAGTAGGCTGTGTAACAAAACTATTTTCAGCAGCAACTGTAAAATTCCGGTATTCTGCAACAGCCAAAAGATACTTTAATTGTGTTATGGTCATCAGTATAAATTTATTTGATAAAGATATTAAATCTATCAATGTAATTTATAAAAAAGAAAGATATTAAGTATTAATTTTATTGTAGAATATTAATTGACATTAAAAATACTTTTTAATAATTCTAATTACCACAGAAAGAATAAAACTGATCAAAAGCATTGAAGTTATTGGAAAAAATATTTTTGTATTCCCCCGGTCATAATGAATATCACCCGGTAAATTACCAAACCAGTTGATAAGCCAGGGAGCAAATTTTAGTACCAAACCTATAACAACTAATAGAATTCCAATGATAATCAACCAACGATACATTTTTTATAAGTTGAATTATTAATATAATGGTATCAAAAATAAATAATATATTTGGGAACTATATGACTAAATTATTTACCATATTTATTTCAAGTTTAATTCTTATTCAAAGTTTTAACATACATTTTGGTGATGTTTTAAAACTGAATGAATTGATGGAACATGCTAAATTACATAAAAATAGATACGGAGATGATTTTTTGGTATTTTTATCAAAGCATTATGGTGGACTCAAACAATCACATAAAAAACAACATACAGAAGAAGAAAAAGACCACTCACACCCACCAATAAATCACGATTGTAATTCTCAATTACAGGCTCCTTTTGTAATCAATATTGTTTCTTTTTCAATTGAAAATGTGCAAAAACCAAAGAAATATGCAATTTTTTTTTATCAGGACAATTTTCCTTTATTCGAAAAACAAAAGATTTTCCAACCACCTCAATTAGCATAATTTAATTTTTACTAAATATTTTTTATTTAACAATTATAATCTTCAAATTGTTAAGTGTTGATTATTAATCGCTTAAAAAGTTATAAACATTATAAACCTTTTAATCAAATTGGGGTCTAACTTAATAAAACAACAAATTAATTATGCTAACTAACATTATCAAATTTAGCTTAAAAAATAAACTTATCGTTTTTTTATTTACTGCTTTTATCATAGGATTTGGGATCTATTCTCTCACTCAAATTCCTATTGGTGCTGTACCTGATATCACCAATAATCAGGTTCAAGTAATAACAACATCAAAAAATCTGTCAACACAAGATATTGAGCAGTTTATTACCTATCCAATTGAATTGGAAATGGCTAACCTGCCAGGAGTAGTTGAAATTAGATCGGTATCAAAATTTGGATTATCTGTAGTTACCATCGTTTTTAAAGATGATATGGGAACTTATCTGCCAAGGCAATTGATAGCAGAGAAAATTAAATCGGCAAGTGAAAAAATTCCGGAAGGATTTGGAACTCCTGAAATGGGACCAATCACAACAGGATTGGGCGAGATATACCAATATATTCTTGATACAAAACCAGGATATCAAGACAAATATTCTGTAACAGATCTAAGAACTATTCAAGACTGGATCGTAAAGCGTCAACTCTCTGGAATACCAGGTGTGGTTGAAGTGAATACCTGGGGTGGTTATTTAAAACAATACGAAGTAGCTACAAATTCAGAAAAACTAAAAGCTATGAATATTTCAACAGTTGATCTATTCAATGCTTTGGAAAAGAATAACAGTATTGCCGGTGGTGGATATATTGAGAAATCAAACAAAGCATATTTTATTCGTGCCGAAGGCCTTATTAAATCTATTGATGATATTAAAAATATTAAAGTTAAAACCGTTAACGGATTTTCAATATTCATTAAAGATGTTGCTGAAGTTGGATTTGGAAGCGCTCCACGTTTTGGTGCGATAACAGGTAACGGACAAGGTGAAAAAGTTTTGGGACAGGTGATGATGCTAAAAGATGGCAACTCTAAAAAAGTGATTGAAGCTGTTAAAGATCGTGTTGAATCTATTTCAAAAAGTCTTCCTGAAGGGGTTTATATCAATGGGTTTTTAGAACGAAGTGAATTAATATCAAAAACTACATATACAGTTGCAGAAAATCTTATTCTAGGGTGTTTGATCGTAATCTTTATTGTGGTTTTAATATTAGGAAATTTGCGCTCGGGTTTTGTTGTTGCATCGGTTATCCCCTTAACATTATTATTTGCATTATCGTTAATGTATTTATTTGGTGTTGATGCTAATTTAATGAGTTTAGGTGCAATTGATTTCGGAATTATAATTGATGGCTCAGTAATTATCGTTGAATATATTGCATTTCAAATTACCTCAAACAGGCGGGAATTATTAAAACTCAACGTAGTTGATAAGCAGAAAGCCATTGATGAAATAACCTATAAAAGCTCATCAAAAATGATGAATTCTGCTGTATTTGGTCAGCTTATCATTTTAATCGTTTTTATTCCTATTCTAACTTTAACCGGTGTAGAAGGAAAAATGTTTAAACCCATGGCTTTAACTTTTAGCTTTGCGTTGATTGGCGCTATGATATTTGGATTAACATATGTACCGGTCATGTCATCCATATTTTTAAAACCTGAAAAAGTTTCACCAAATAATATTTCAGTTAGATTGATGACGTTTTTAAATAAGCTGTATGAACCATCAATTCGCTGGGCTTTAATAAATAAAAAAATCGTTTTAGGATTATCATCTGTTTTATTGATCTTTTCCATTTATCTTTTTACAACCATGGGAGGTGAATTTGTTCCAACATTAGATGAAGGTGATTTTGTAATTCAGCCTGTACTTAAAACAGGAACTTCATTAAGTAAAACTATTGAAACAACTACAAAAATTGAAAATATCTTATTGGATAATTTTCCCGAAGTGGATCAGGTTGTGAGTAGGATAGGCGCTGCAGAAATTCCAACAGATCCCATGTCAATGGAAGAAAGTGATGTAATTATCAAACTAAAACCTAAAAGTGAATGGGTATCTGCCAAAACTAAGGATGAACTTGCTGATAAGTTTAAAGAAGCATTGGCTATCATACCAGGTATGGAAGTTGAATTTACCCAACCTATTGAAATGCGTTTTAATGAGTTAATAACTGGAGTTAGGGCAGATATAGCTATTAAAATTTTCGGTGAAGATCTAACTATTCTAAGCGAAAAAGCGAATGAAATTAAAAAATTGATCGAAAATGTTGAAGGTGCTTCGGATATTATTGTCGAAAAAATAGCTGGACTTCCTCAAATGAGCGTAATTTATGATAGAAAAAAAATAGCCCGATATGGATTGGATATTGAAGACATTAACAAAATGATATCTTCCGGATTTTCAGGAGCAATCGTTGGTAGCGTATATGAAG
>DAOUPQ010000141.1 GCA_030626085.1 Flavobacteriia bacterium | reverse complement strand
TTTGTTTAAGTAGATTAATAAATAAATCCAGTTGTGTTAATAAATATTAAGACTAGAAATTTATAATAATTTTAAATAAGACAAAATGAGAATTTTAGTAACAGGCTCCAAAGGAGTAGTAGGTCAAAAATTAGTTCAGGAATTAACAGAAAGAGGAAATTCTGTTTTTGGTATTGATATTCAACATCATCCTGGAGAAATTGGATATATTCAAAGAATGAGCAATGAAGAATGGACTTACTCAAGATGTGATATTGGAGAATATCGACAAATTGAAAGGGTAGTCAAAGAAGCAGGTCCTTTTGATCTGGTTTACAATTGTGCTGCTGAATTTGGTAGATGGAATGGTGAGGATTATTTTGAGCAGATGTGGAAATCTAATTTAATTGGATTAAAAAATATTATTCGTTTACAAGAATATCATAAATTTAAATTGGTGCATTTTTCCAGTTCTGAGGTGTATGGTGATTATGAAGATGAGATGTTTGAAAGCGTAATGGATAATGTAGAAATAAAACAGATGAACGATTATGCCATTTCGAAATGGGCAAATGAAATGCAAATACGTAATTCAATAGAATTATTTAATACGGAAACTGTTGTTGTAAGATTATTTAATACTTATGGCTCCGGTGAATTTTATCACCCATATCGGTCAGTAAATTGTAAATTTTGTTATCATGCTTTACATGGTTTACCAATAACAGTTTTTAAAGGTTATTATAGGTCAAGTACCTATATTGATGATTGTGTAAGAACTGTAGCCAATATTAGTGAAAATTTTATATCGGGCAGGACTTATAATATAGGAAGTAATGAATTTCATGATATTGAAACATTGGCTGATATCATTTGGAAATATACAAAGGCTCCAAGAAAGTTGATTGAATATAAGGAAGCTGAGGTACTTACTACAAAAACAAAAAAAGTTAATAATGACCTAGCAGTTAAAGAATTGAATCATAAAGAAACAATATCACTTGAGGAAGGTGTTAAAAAAACAATTGATTGGATGATAGATTATTATAGATTAGAAATAAAATTTTAGATGGATGTAATACAGATATATTTTGAATTCTATTAATATTGTTATTTAACAATATAAATTTGGAAACAATGAATTATTTGAATATAAAACTGAAAATGATTTTTGTTGAATATTAAGGGAAATAATTTATTTCTCCTTGAAAAACCACCTGCTTTGCTGGTGGTCATGTTCTGATGGCTTTGCCTATCTTTGTTAGTATGAGTAAATATAGGAAATCATCACATGTTATTTATAAGTGTGATTATCATATAGTTTGGGTTCCTAAGTATAGATTGCGTATTTTAAAAGGGACTATTAAGGAATTGATGGAACAAGATATTCGGATGTTGTGTGAATGGAAAGGGTGTTTTGTATCAGAACTAAATGTTCAAGAGAATCATATTCATTTGGTAGTTTCGATACCACCAAAAGTATCTATATCAAAATTGATGGGAATTTTAAAAGGGAAACTAGCAATAAAAGTATTCAAGAGTTATCCAAAGTTAAAGGAGAAACCTTATTGGGGTAATCATTTTTGGGCAAGGGGATATTTTGTCAGTACAATAGGATTAGATGAAGATATGATTAAAAAGTATGTACAACATCAGGAGAAAGAAGAAAAGAAAATTGAAGATCAACAACAAAAATTTAATTTTTAACACTGTATCTTGGAGCCCCTTTTAGGGGCTAGCCAAAGCCACCTTCTTAGAAGGTGTGATTTTTACTAAGCAATATATGACAGTTAAAAAAATATTTATTTTTACAACTGAACCATTTCCAATTGGCATGGCGGCCACTAACAGGATTATATCTTATGCTAAAGGATTTATTTTTCATGGAAAAAGTACTGAAGTAATTTGTGTAAGAAGATCGGAGGTTCATGGCAAAAAAGGATACAATTCAGAGGTAGATGGGCTATATCAAGGAATAAAATTTAAATATCTTACTAAAAGCACAATAAAATCAGACTATTTTTTATTAAGAAGGGTTCATAACTTTCAAATTTTATTTCATTTATTTTTTTATAGCTTTAAACATATCAATAAAGAAGTAGCTTCCATATACTATGGAAATAAGATGACTCTTGCACTAATTTTATGGTTAACAAATAAAATAAAAAGGGGAGTTTTATTAAAAGATATTAGTGAACATCCACAAACTATGGGTGTAAATAATTTAAAAAAATATTTTTTTAATAAATATTTTTTTAAATTATTTGATGGTTATTTAATAATAACAAAAAATCTTATTTCATACTTTAATTCAATAACCAACAAACCAATTTTACATGTTCCAATGACTGTTGAATTGGATAGATTTAATTACCGCTTAAATAATAATAAAGGCAACAATATTATAATTTACACAGGAGTGTTAGATAATAATAAAGATGGGATAGATATTTTATTGGAAGCTTTTGCAGGAATAGTTGAAAATAATCCTTATCAATTACATTTATATGGTATTGCACAATCAGAAAAAAAAATAGAAGAATATTTTGAATTAGTAAAACGATTAAAAATATCTCATTTAGTACACTTTAAAGGAAGAGTGTCTAGAGAAGTTATTACAGAGAAGCTTTTTAATGCCAAAATACTTGTATTACCAAGACCTGACAGCATACAGGCTCAACATGGATTTCCAACTAAACTTGGTGAATATTTGGCTACAACTAAACCAACTCTGGTTACAAGTGTTGGTGAAATACCAGATTATCTAACAGATAATTTAGATTCTTATATTGCAAAACCGGGCGATGTTTTAAGCCTAAAAGTTAAATTATTAGAGATTATTGAAGATTATCCAAAAGCAAAAAAAGTAGGCATAAGAGGAAGAAAAATTGCAGAAACACATTTTAATAATAAAATTCAAACAAAAAAAATACTAGATTTTATTGATGATTACTTTTAAAAGAGTTTATTAACTAATTACATGGTATTTTAAAATGAATATTTGCAATAAATAGATTTCTAACATTGAAATTAATATATGAAAATTCTATTTTTTATTGAAGGTCTTGGATCAGGCGGAAAAGAAAGACGCCTTGTGGAATTAATTAAAGGATTATCCAAAGATAAATCTAATATAATGGAATTGGTATTGATCAAAAAAGATGTCCATTACAAAGATATTTTTTCTGCAAATATAAAAATCCATTTTTCAGTTAGAAAAGGTTTAAAAAAGGATCCAAGGATATTTTATAAGTTTTTTAAAGTAGCAAGAAATTTTAAACCTGATATTATTCATGTATGGGGAAATATGCCTGCTATTTATGCGATTCCTGCTAAAGTAATTTTAAAAATTCCAATGGTTAATAATCAAATTACAGATGCACCATTAAAAGTGTCTAATTCTATTTTGAGTCATAAACTTCATTTTCCTTTTTCTGATCGAATTATCTCAAATTCTCGTGCAGGTTTAAAAGCGTATAATCCACCAGGTGTCAAAAGTAATTTTATTTATAATGGATTTGATTTTAAAAGAATTGAAAATTTAGAAGATAATGATGTAATTAGAGATAGATTTTTGATTAAAACGAAATATGTAGTTGCAATGGTGGCATCTTTTTCAGAGAATAAAGACTATACTACATATATTAGAGCAGCAATAGATCTGCTAAAACAAAATCGTGAAATTACTTTTTTATGTGTTGGTGC
>DAOUPQ010000092.1 GCA_030626085.1 Flavobacteriia bacterium | reverse complement strand
TTAGGATAAATAATAACCAATAAATATTAAAAAATGACAAAAGCAGAAATAGTTGCCAATATTTCAGAGAAATCTGGCATTGAAAAAGGAGATGTATTAAGAGTAGTAGAAGACTTAATGGTTGAGGTTAAAGAATCATTAAACAATGGTAATAACGTATATTTAAGAGGTTTTGGAAGCTTTATAGTGAAAAAAAGAGCGGAAAAAACAGGTAGAAATATTTCTAAAAATACTACAATTAAAATACCAGCGCATAATATTCCTTCATTTAAGCCTGCTAAGGTTTTTGTAGAGAGTGTTAAAAAAAATGTGCCGGTTAAATAATAATTTTAAGAAAATACAGTTTTAATTATGCCAAGCGGGAAAAAAAGAAAACGCAGTAAAATTTCTACTCATAAACGTAAAAAGAGAAGTAGACAAAACCGACATAAAAAGAAAAAATAATATAAGGCTGTTTGAAATTTGAGTCTTTAAGATATTTTGGAATGAAATACTTTTGTAAATTGATAATTGTATTTCGCTCAAAATAAAAGAACAAAAGACATTTCAAACAGGCTTTTAATTTCTATTTAAGGGTAAGTTCATTGACATAGAAGTTTGTATAAAACAAATTTCGTTTGATTAATCAAAACCTAATAAATATATTATTAATCTATCTAAAATAAATATTAATTATTTATTTAGGTATAAAATTTAACAGAGTGAAAACTGAATTAATTATTAGAACAAATTTCTCTGATATAGATTTTGCCTTATTAAAAGATGGAAAGTTAGTTGAATTACATAACGAAACGATAGACAATAAATTTTCGGTTGGAGATATTTTTCTAGCCAAAATAAAAAAAACATTATCGGGTCTAAATGCAGCATTTGTTGATGTAAAAAGTGAAAAAGATGCTTTTTTACATTATCATGATTTAGGACCGCAATTATTATCGTTGAAAAAATTCACGAAACTGGTAAGTACGGGTAGGATAAAAGATTTTTTTCTAAAGAATTTTAGTTTTGAAAAGGATATTGATAAAAACGGAAATATTGATAGTGTTATAAAAGCAGGTCAAGAATTATTGGTTCAAATTGTTAAAGAACCGATTTCTTCTAAAGGACCGCGTATTAGTTCTGAGCTTTCAATTGCAGGTAGATACATGGTTTTAGTACCTTTTTCTAACAGAATTTCTGTATCTCAAAAGATAACTAACAATAAAGAAAAAGATCGTTTAAAGCGTCTTGCAAAAAGCATAGTACCAAAAGGATTTGGTGTAATTTTAAGAACAGTTGCTCAAGATATTAAAGTAGCTGAATTAGATAAAGATCTTCAAAATACACTACGTCATTGGGATAATATGTGTAAGCAATTACCCAAAGCTCGAGCACCTCAAAAAGTGCTTTCAGAGATGAATAGAGCCTCTTCAATTTTAAGAGATATTTTTAATGATTCATTTACCAGTATTGTAACTAATGACGAAACTTTACACCAAGAAGTTAAAGAGTATTTGCAAAGAATAGCTCCCGAAAAAGAATCGATAGCAAAACTTCACAAATCAAAATCGCCAATTTTTGACTTTTACGGTATTGAAAAACAAATAAAAATATTGTTTGGAAAAACTGTATCAATGAAAAAAGGTGCTTATTTGATTATTGAACATACCGAAGCTTTACATGTAATTGATGTAAATAGTGGTAATCGTTCAAACAAAGCAAATTCTCAAGCTGAAACAGCCCTTGAAGTAAATTTGATTGCTGCTACCGAAATCGCTCGACAATTACAGTTGCGTGATATGGGTGGTATTATTGTAGTTGATTTTATTGATATGCATTCTGCTGAACATAGAAGAAAACTTTACGATCATCTACGAGATGAGATGAAGAGCAGTAGAACAAAACACAAGGTGTTGCCTCCCAGTAGATTTGGTTTGATTCAAATTACTCGTCAAAGAGTAAGACCTGAAAGAAACATCAAAACTATTGAAGAAAATCCCAATAAAAACGGGGATGTTGAAGCTCCAATTATATTGATTGATAGGATTGAAGACGAGTTAGAAAAAATAATTGAAAATAACGGAATTGTACTTCATGTTCATTCATTTGTTGCTTCTTACCTTACTAAAGGACTTCTCTCAATACAAAAAAATTGGTTTTTGAAATATAAAAAATGGATTAAGATTATTCCCAGGGATGCTTATCCATATTTACATTATCAATTTTATGATAAAAATGATAATGAATTAAGGTAATAATATATCATTAAAACCTGCTGTTGAAAACAATAGCAGGTTTTTTTTTACATAAATATCAACTTTTTAGTGAGGTAAATATCGTTTTCCATTTTAACTAGAATTACATATACACCTGTTTTTGGAAATTCTCTTTTTGAAATTATTTCTGTTGATTTTTTTGAAAATTTGTCTAAAACAATACGCCCTAATAGATCATATACTTTTATTGAATGAATTGTTTTTTGATTTAAAGTTGTAACTTCAAATTGCTCAATAGTGTTTTTTATGATCAGTTGATTACTATTAACAATTACTTCGTCTTCATTAAAACTAGTATTATTAAATTGTAAAATAAATCTATCATCAAAAGATCCTTCTAAAGACATGTCAAATTCATAAGGTGCTATTTTTAAATTATGAATTTTGTTTAAAAGCTTGTCGTATAGATAAATATCTTTTGTATCCATATTACCCTCCATTCTATCAATGGAAATCTTTAGACTGATTGATTCTCTGATCTTTGATGTAAATCCTAAATTGATCTTTTCATTTCCCGTAAAAGGATTTGTACCTTGAATAGCTAATTTTTTATCTTGAACAATAGAATAAAATGATATAAAATTATTTCCGTTAAAACGTAAAGCATCGTATTTTCTTTCAACACTTTCATTAGCGCCATTGATAAATCCAATTAAAATCTGACTAAAAGCACCTTCATCATTATACAGATTTAACCAGATCTTATCATTTTCTTGTACCAAATTATCTTTAGAATTATTTGATTTAAAGAAGTTATTATTTTGAGTCTTTACACGCATTTCATTGTTATAACGTATTTCTCCCTCTTTTATAGCTTCCACAAAAAAGCCCTGACAGGAAGCAATATTTGATGTAGGCATTTCACCACTACTATTAGCTCTTATCCCTCCTGTACCTATAACAAATGACGCATAATCATCTGAAGTGTATTTATCACCCGTTTTTGCCGTATTGTGTGTCCAAAAATAAACGCTTCCTCCCAAAATAGTTTTATTGATAGAATCATTTAAAAACAAGTTGGCATCTATTACTGACGGATAAGGATTTCCTATAAAATTCCAGTCGTTACTATCTATCGAATCCTTTGAACTTAACTGAATAGGCACATTTATAATACCATTATTAACCTCTCCGCCGAAAATTACCGATTGTTGATCTATAAAAGGTTCAGTATCCGGAGCCATTGCTGTATATCCAATTCCGGGATTCATTATCCCACTGATTTTTTGCCAGGCAGCAGGCTCATCGTCATCATTTTCATCCTTGTTATTATCACTAAATTCATTTGTAATAAATTGATAAAATGAATTTTGTGGAGAATCAGAAAATACATTTTCAAGTTGTGAATTTTTAGTAGGTGATGACCAATAAGTATAATCATGTCTTTTTAAAGTGGTTGTAGTTTTATGAATATTGATAATACCGTTATTAATAACTGAACCGCTGTTATTGACCATCATTAAAGAACCTTCATTTAATACTTCTAATATTCCATTAACCGTTAGATCATTAGTGATACTAACATAATTATTGGCATCAACTTCAAGCTTATTTCCTAGGTTTATGGTCAGGTTACAAGTTTCAAAATTTCCTTTTATTTGTGTATAATAATTATCATTAATTTCTACATTTCTGTAAATATCAGGGTTACCATTATTCCAGTTTTCATTTTCGAAAACTGTTGAACCGATATAATGCTCACCAATTCTTTGATTATATCCGGTCGTAGCCGAATTGATGTTAATAATTTCATATTCAATCCAATCACCAAAATTAAATCCTGTAGAAGGTACTACATTTTTACAGCCATATTTTCTTACAAAACTTATATTTTCTCCCCAATTATTGCTATTGCCTATTATATCAACTTTGTTTAACCAGCATTTTTCATCACTATTTGTTGATATAACAATGATGTCATTTCCGTTAAAATTACAAATCGGATTTTTTATTTCAGTACCGTCTTGAGCATAAATTATATTTTCATCAATAAACGTTGAACAATATTTTAAAGATTGTCTTGGCAAAAGTTCAGGGATTAAAGTTTTGCTACTAGGTGTTTTTCCAATAGGATTCTCTGCTTTTTCATTTCTGAATAATGCCAGATAATAATTCTCGGGAACGATCTCATTGCTAATATTAGTTATTTCTATCCATTTATTATTTCCTTCACCTTCATAATATTGTGTGATCATTATGGGACTGTTTGTTGTTCCAGTAGCCTCAGCATTTATAGTAAAGTTGAAAGGATTTTCAGAAGCATCATTATTATCAATTTGAATTGTTGCGGTTTTTAAACCTTTAGAACTTGGTAAAAAATTTATTGTTATTGATAAGCTGTCATTTGCTATGATATTAAATGGAGTATTTCCTGATAAAGAGAAATCATTAAAATCATTATTTAAAATTTCAATATTTAGAATCTCAAGAGTTGCATTTCCAGTATTTTTAATAAAAAAATCTTTAGTTATAGTATCTCCAGAATTAGGGTCAACAACACCAAAGTAAGTATTATTTAAGAAGTCAGTTGTTACAGATCCATCAGTTATCGAAATATAATTACCAATAACTTCAATTTCAGGGATTGGCCCCATACATTCGGAAACATGTGAATTCAAATCTGAAACATCATCTGTATTATAAATATCCCATTCGTTAGCATCATATTGATTATTTGGGTTTTGAATATGACTTTTTCTACGTAAAGTTATATCTTTTGCAAATTCAATTGAATCACCAATTACACCAATTATATCTATAATCTCATCCATTTTTCTTAAAGCAACTTTATCATCTCCATTAAAATTCAAGATACTGCCAGTTGAAAGATCGGCATCAATATTCAAATTTTCATTTTGATTCTCAATAAGATATGTTCCGTATGCTGCAATAATTCCGGTTAAGGTTAAATTACCTGTAGGATCATCATTTTTGCCTGTGTATTTTGTAAGGTTATAAACATCTAAATTTATAGCTTGATCTGTTGGGTTGTATATTTCAATAAATTTATTATTTGACGTTCCTTCTACGTATTCAGTGATCATTAATTCTAAACAAGGTATTAATAATGAGCCAGATAGTAAAATATTATCAATAGCTGCATAGTCATCATCACCATTTTGTTTAACTAAAATATTTAGTTTTAAATTCGAAACATAATTCGGTATAAAAATTGATTCTGTCACCCATCCTTCCGAACTTAAATTAGAATTACCTTCAAATAAAATAACCTCTCCTTGAGATTGATTATCAAAAAATAGTTCATATTTGATATCATCCCCATTGTCATATTCAAATACATAATAGTCAAAAGTCAAGTTTACATTACTATAAGATGAGATATCAAAATTTTCTAATATAATTGTTTCAAATCCAGAACTACCACAATCTCCATTTAAATCTCGTATCCCCCAAAACTGCTCGCCATCACTTGGTGTGATATTACCTAATTCAGTTCGATAATTCCAAGAATCGACACCTCTTGTACAAGGAGGTGTTGAAAAAGTAACTTGCCAAGTATCTCCATTAGTTTCAAAACTTTGTTTGGTTATAGTTGTTGTTTGGGCATAAAATAAAAATGTAGTTATATTCAGAATTGAAAAAATATAATACTTTAACATAATATTGTAATTTTAGGGTTTGGAAAATAATATTCAAGAATATTTTCTTGTTTGTATTACATTTATTTAATGAAAAACAAAAGGTTAACATTTACTTTAGAAGAAGCGAAAAAAAAATTGGAGATATATTGTATCTATCAAGATAGATGTCATCAAGAAATTAATAAAAAATTAATTGAAATGCGTATGATTCCTGAAGCATGTGAAGTAATTATTTTACATTTAATGGAACACAATTTTTTAAACGAAGAACGATTTACCAAAAGTTTTTCGAGAGGAAAATTTAAAATTAAAAAGTGGGGAAAACAACGTATAATTCGTGAATTAAAGATAAGAGATATTTCAGAATACAATATTAAAAGCGGATTAAATGAAATTGACCCTGATGAATATCTGGAAACTTTAAAAGAAATTGCCATAAAAAAAAGAGATTCTATCACGGAAAAGAATCCTTATAAAAAAAGCCAAAAAATAACAAATTTTTTATTTTACAAGGGGTTTGAAAACGATTTGGTTTATAAGGTTGTTAGAGAAATTGTTGATCTGAAAAAATAAATCTAAAAAGATAGGTCATAAATACTTTTTAGTATATTTGCATGCCTTAAATCAAAACAGATATGAGTATTCAAAAACAAGTAATGGGTCAGATGAAAGCAGCGATGAAATCGAAGGATAAAATTGCTTTAGAATCATTGAGAGCATTAAAATCGACTTTTTTATTAGCAAATACAAATGGTAGTGGTGTGGATTTAAGTGAAGATGATGAATTGAAGATCGTTCAAAAGCTTGTAAAGCAAAGAAAAGACAGTGCAGCCATTTTTGATGAACAAGATAGAAGTGATTTATCAGAACTAGAAAAAGCTCAGGCTAAAGTTTTGGAACAATTTTTACCAAAACAAATGGGAAAAGAAGAATTGAAAAAAGTGATTACTGAGATAGTTTCAAAAACCGGAGCAAGCTCAATGAAAGATATGGGTAAGGTGATGGGAATGGCGTCTAAACAACTTGCTGGAAAAGCTGATGGAAAGGCTATTTCTACAACAGTAAAAGAGTTGTTATCATAGAATATTAAGAATTAAGATAAAGATTCCCATTTTCTCAGGAATGACAAGGCCCCGTGGCGCAATTGAATAGCGCATCAGATTTCGGCTCTGAGGGTTACAGGTTTGAATCCTGTCGGGGTCACTATTTACTTATCAATATTAACAAAAATTCTGTAAACTCAATGTTTACGGGATTTTTTGTTTGTGGCAGTGCCAAAATTAGCAACAATTAACAATCTTAAAGTGACCTATACGGTGACCTTTTCAGAAATTTTAAATAGGTCACCTATTTAGGTGTAAAAAACTGATATTAATATCATTACAGCTGAAAGGTGTCTTAAATATTTTGTATATTAACCCTTTAAAGAGACCTGATTATGAAAAATTCGTTTAGTTTATTGTTTTATGTTAAAAAAAGTAAAGCAAATTTACAAGGA
>DAOUPQ010000049.1 GCA_030626085.1 Flavobacteriia bacterium | reverse complement strand
CGAACAGAATCGCTGTTTTTTGATTTGGATACACTTGACTCAAGAATATAATCTACTTCAAGAGTTTTTGCTATTTCACGAATAGGTATATCAGAGTTTCTAAATTGTTTTACTGAGGTACGGGAGGTTACTAATAATTTTTTAATGCCAGCTAGTTTTTCAATAATTTCTTCGGTAAGTCCATTACAAAACCATTGTATATCTGATTCAGGACTATGATCGTCAAAATATAAAACAGCAATCGATATTTCGTTAGGACCATTTTTACTTTTAATAACTGAAAATATACCGAAGATCAATAAGGCTGCTCCAATCAAGTAAAAAACAAGTTTAAACTTTTTTATTCCAGGTGGTGAAACTTGTTGATCAATAGATTTTTGACTAGGTTTTTCTTTATACTCTCCCGGAGTAACACCATAGTATTTACTAAAACATTTATTAAAATAAGAAGGACTACTAAATCCTACTTTATAAGATATTTCGGAAGCATTAAAATCAGAATCTAGAATTAATCTGGCGGCTTCCTGAAGGCGAGTTTCCTTAATAAACTGATTTACAGATATACCTGTTACAGATTTTACTTTTTTAAATGTATGAGATCTACTCCAACCAATTTCAGAAGCTAACTGGCTTACGCCAAACTTCTCATCATCTAAATGATCTAAAATAATTTGTTTTATTTTATCTTTAAAAGTGTTATCCATTAAAATAAATTGTAACTAAAGTTACAAAAAATTTATTAATGATACTTTATATCTACTTTTTACACCTTTAAAAATTACTTTTCAAATCTCTTAATTCCATTATTTAACCAAGCTAAATATTCTTCTATATCAGGATTATAGGCAATGTGTTCATTTAAATTATTTCCATTGTGATCTAATAAAACATAATATGGTTGTGCGTTAGCCTTGTATTTTTTGATTTGGAAATCACTCCATTTATTACCAATGTATTTAATCTTTTTACCGGTTATCTCGGAGGTATATTGCTTATTTTTAGGTAATAATCTTTTATCATCTACATATAAGGAAATTAAGACTATATCATTGTTTAAAATTTGAAGCACTCTTGGATCAGACCAAACTTTTGATTCCATTTTTCTACAATTTACACATGCCCAACCTGTGAAATCTAACAATACCGGCTTATTAACTTTTCTAGCATATGCCATTCCTATTTCATAATCATGAAAAGATATAATATCATGTGGCCCTAAATATGCTCCTTCCGGAATATCACCATGTGAAGCGCTTTCTCCCCCTCCTAATTTTGTGAATCCTACACCATAGGGTGCCTCACTATAATGCATCGGAGGTGGAAATCCGCTAATCAATTTTAATGGCGCTCCCCAAAGACCGGGAATCAAATAAATGGTAAATGCTCCAACCAACAATCCTAAACTTAATCTGCCTACAGAGATGTGGTCAAGATCAGAATCATGTGGTAATTTGATCTTTCCAAATAAATATAATGCTAAAGCACCAAAAACGGTGATCCAAATTGCAATAAACACTTCTCTTTCTAACCAATGTGCTTGTAAAACCAGATCTGCATTTGATAAGAATTTAAACGCTAAAGCCAATTCTAAAAAGCCCAAAACGACTTTTACTGTATTTAACCAACCTCCCGATTTTGGCAAAGAATTTAACCAACCCGGGAAAGCTGCAAATAATGCAAATGGTAGTGCTATTGCCAGTGAAAAGCCAAACATACTAATTACAGGGGCTATTCCGCCTTGGGCTGCAGCTGCAACCAATGCTGTTCCTACAATAGGTCCGGTACATGAAAATGAAACAATCGCTAAGGCTAGTGCCATAAAAAATATCCCTATCAAACCTCCTCTATCTGCCTGTGAATCTACTTTTGTACCCCAGCTACTTGGTAAAACAATTTCAAAAGCGCCCAAAAAGGAAACTGCAAAAACAATTAATAACAAGAAGAAAATAATATTAAACCAAACATTGGTTGATAGTGCGTTGAGTGAATCGGCTCCAAAAATTGCAGTGATCACTGTACCTAATAAAACATATAAAACTATTATTGAAACTCCATAGATAATAGCATTTCTAATTCCAATCGCTTTATTCTTACTTTGTTTTGTAAAAAAACTAACCGTCATTGGTATCATTGGAAAAACACAGGGAGTTAACAAGGCCGCAAAACCTGCAAAAAAGCTTAATATAAAGAGTGTCCAAAGGCTTCTGTTTCCTGATTTCTCGGGAATAATATCTTCTTTTTCTACTTTGTTTACTGATGTTTTTTGTTCAGGAGTTAAGGTTCCGTCCTCCGCGGGAATAACAGTGGTTTGAAGAAAGCTTTTATCTTCTTTCTTCTGACCCCCAACGTCAAACGATATATCAACATCAGTTGGAGGTAAGCAATTGATATCATCACAAACCATAAATTCTAAAACACCTTTTATGGTAATTTTGCTATCGGACAATATCTTAACCCGTTGTTTAAAAACTGCCTGGTCTTCAAAATATTTAATAACCATTTCAAATACCGGATCGTGTTCTTCATGCCCTTCTCCTTCGGTTGTTTTTCCAACTAATTCAAAATCTCTTTTTTCTTCTTCAAATTTAAAAGATGTAGGAATCGGACGAATTGGTGCTTCTGGAATATGTTGTGAATATAAATGCCAGCCAGATTCAATATTTGCAGTTATTACCAAATCAAATTCATTTTCAGAAACTTTATCAACACTGGTATCCCATTTTACAGGGTCATGCATTTGAGCATTTGTACTTAAAGTAAATGCAATAATTAAACTAAGTATGGCTATAAATTTTTTCATGTTTTTAATTCAATCTTTAATATATTTTTTGTTCTATCGGTAATCTTAAAACGATCATCTAACCGATTGTTAATTACCCAAATAATTTCATTTCCGGTGCAAAGTAACCAAATATTTTCCTTATCTAAAATTGACAATTTTTCGTCTTTAAAATATTTGCTTAATTTTTTCTTTCCCTGCATTCCAAAAGGATAAAAATAGTCGCCTATCTCCCACTTTCTTACAATTAATGGAAATTTTATTTTTCCCTCATCGACAAAAATAATATGATTAGAATCTTTTTTATAAGAGTTTTCGTTCTTTAACAAATATTTATTAGTTTTTTCAATTTGAATTGTAAAACCATTAATTACTAATTCTTTTTGTATCTCAGATATTTCAATTTTTTTTAAACTATCTATTTCCTTTGGGATTTTACTCAATAGTAAATAATTTCTATCTTTAAGCAAACGATGTGTTTTTGAAAAGACCTGTTTTCCTGATTGTGCTGATAACAAATCATAGATATCATTCCATTCGGTAAAACCATAAGTATTTAGAAGCTCAAACAAATAAGCTTTAGGGTTATTTAATGATTTTAAATTTTGAATTTTGAATTTTGAATTTTTCCCATCTGTACTGATGACCTCATCTTTGATCTTTGTAATTCTATCAGAAATAATCGTTCTACTTCCTTGTAAATTATCAATTGTTTGCAAAAAAGAATTTAATAGATTTGGATTGATTTGTTTTAAGACCGGTATTACTTCATGCCTTAATTGATTGCGAAAATATTTTGTTTCAGCATTTGATCTGTCTTCTCTCCAACTTAAATTCTGTTCTTTCGCATAATTTTCAATCTCTTCTCTTGAAAAAAGTAGAAGTGGGCGGATTTTATTATTATTAATTTGTGGAATTCCCGTCAATCCTTCTAAACCGGTTCCCCTCGTAAAATTGATTAAAAAAGTTTCTAAATCATCATCTGCATGATGGGCGGTAAGTAAATAGTTATAATGATATTCTTGTATCAATTTTTCAAACCAATCATATCGCAAATCACGCGCTGCCATTTGAATTGAAATATTATTATGACTGGCATATTCTGCTGTATCAAAATGTTTTACAAAATATTTTTGTTGATACTGCCTTGCCAGATCAATAACAAATTTTTCATCTTTATCAGATTCTTTTCCACGTAAATTAAAATTACAATGAGCGATAGAAAAGGGAAAGTCACTTTTATACAAAAGATCACTTAATACAACACTATCTTTTCCTCCGGAAACTGCCACTAAAAGATTTTTATCCTTTAAAAAGGAAAAAGATTTTTTAATATGTTGTTGGAATTTTTGTAACAAGTGGTGTTTTTATATTGATTATCTGATTATTCAAAAAGCAAAAGTACATTATTTAAAAACTTGCCAATACAGAAAAAGAAAAGTTTCTTCCCGGAGCACTTATAGCAGATGCAAATTCTTTATAATGCGTATCAAAAATATTATCAACCGAAAATAAAAAATCAATGTTTTTGGTAACTTTATAGCTTGAATAGAAATTTATTGTAGCCCATGACGGACTGCCATAATATGCTTCTCTATCTATAATATAGGGAGTTTCTTCGATATTATCAATACCTTCTTCTATATTATAATCTTCAAGTTCTTTTCTTCCATTAAATTTTAAATCCAATCCTGATTCAAATTTATTTCTGGTATAATGTATTTCAAAACTTCCAAAAACTGGTGGAATTGAAGAAAGGGGCTCTTTCGTATCATGAGTATTTCCATTAGTAGTGGTTAATGTACCAAGTGCACTAAATGATCTTGTTATTTTTCCCTTAAAAAGAAAGGTGCCTCCCGCAATATATGCCGTTTTTTTATTGACATTTGCAACCAGATCAACTTCTTCTCCATCATAGATCAAAGTAGAGCTTCCGTTAAGAATATAAGGTGCTCTATAAATATAATTATCCAATAAAGTATAGTAAGTTGTAAAGCTTAATAAATAATTTTTATTTTTAAAATACTTCATAACACCAAATTCTGCATTGTAAGCAAATTCTGGTTTTAGATCTACATTAGGAACCGTTAATACGCCCCTTTTTTCTCTAACTTTACCTATATCATCAATATTGGGAGAGCGAAATCCTGAAGATAATACACTATTTATTTGCCAGTTCTTATTAGGTTTAAAAGCATAACCAATGGTTGCAGTTACTGAAGTGTTTTTTAGATGAATATTACTATCGGGTAAGGTAATATAAGTAGTGTCAATCCATTTTGCATTTAAAATGGTATTGGTTAATCTAATGCCAGTATTCAATGTGGATTTTTTTGAAAGATCTTGTCGGTAATCTACATAAGCTGCCGAACTCAAATAATCACTTCCGCCATCAGGATAACGAGTTTGAACAATATAAGTATCTGAAATTCCTATAATATCATTCCCTTTAACATCCAAAACGTCTCCTTTTGAAGTCGATTTTACAGAATTATACGCAACTTCAAATCCGTATCCTAAGTTTCTTTCCTTTCTTAAGGGTATTGTAAAATCACCATTTAAACTATATACTTTTACATTTTCAAATTTTGATGATCGATTTAAACTTTCAAATTTCCTGTCAATTCTCGATTCATCAATATCCTGATAGGCTAACGTTATAGTTCCTTCATCCAACCAATTGTAATTGGGTTTTATTAATAATTGGGTAGATAATAGGAAACGGTTTTGGGGACCGTAGTACCATTCAGCATATTTTAATTTACCTTCATCTATTTCCGTAAGCTTGTCAAATCTGGGAATATTTGATGATGTACTATATTGTAAATTAAACATCAACTCAGCCTTTTTATTTAAAGGAATAAATAATTTTTGTAAAAAGTCTAGCTGATTAAATCCGGTATTTCTTTGGATATCCGGATCAGAATTCTCTATTGGATCCGGATTGTAAAAACTATCGGTATTATTAGAGTAAAAATACTGTTTTCCCCATTTATCAAATCCGTGTTTTCTGTATTTACCCATTTTAAGGTCACCAAAATCACTATAAGAAAGAGCCGTAAAAGAAGCCCATTTTTTAAATTGTAATTCTATGCCTCCATAAAGTGAAACTTCATCATTCACCGTGCTATAACGTGATAAAAAATCAGTATTTATCTGATTTTTATCGCTTGTACGTGGTTTTCGAGTGTAATAATGAATTACGCCTCCTAAAGCATCAGAACCGTATATTACTGATGATGGACCAAAAATTACTTCGGTTCTATCTAAAAGATTTGGTGAAACTGTAATTGCATTTTGTAAATGCCCTTTTCGATAAATGGCATTATTCATTCTTACACCGTCAACAACCAATAATACACGATTTGCTTCCATTCCTCTCAAAACAGGACTACCGCCACCAAATTGTGTTTTTTGTATTTTAACACCTGGTATATTTGATAGCATATCAGCTGAAGTTTGCGGCATTGATACTTGAATGTCTTTACTTGAAAACACAGCAACCTGTTCCGCTATACGAGCTCTACTCTCTTTTCCTTTGGTAGCTGATAAAAACACTTCATCTAAAATTTCAGATTTATTTAATAGAAATATTTTTTTTTCATTATCAATAATTTGTTTTTTTAACAATTCTAACTCAACATAAGAGACATGTGTAATCGTTAATATATCCATCATTGAAAAATGAGAAAGATCGATTATTCCGTTTTTATCTGAAATTACCCTTAAACTATTATCTTCATTAGAAATAGAAACGTTAGAAATAGGAAATTGTGAATCTTTATCAAAAACAATACAATTTTGTGCAAAAGAAAAATGTCCAAAAAGGACAATAAAAAACAAAATAACATTTTTCATTTATTTGTAAATATCTTTTAAAACTGACAATGATTTAGGTCTTTTAAACCCGGGTAAATGTAATTCATAATATGAAATTAAAAACTCTAAAAACATTTGACGTGATTTTGCGTTAAATTTCAATTTCTCTAATACATCAAAATTTGTGCCGATTAAGGTATTTAAGGTATTTAAATTTTCTCCAAATATATAATTATACATAGGTTTCAAATCAGTAAACACTCCCTCCTCTAAATTAAAATAACGTGATTTAATATTTTTTGTTTTTGGATAAAACCCTAAATGCTTAGTTAAATTCAGTAAGAATAACAGATGAAAATTAACCGTATGCTCATGGGTATCTAACCATTTTAATGTGGTACTTAAATATTTAAAAAGGGGTGGATTTTCATCTTCTTCACGAATGGCATTCGATAATACTTCTGATAAAAAAATTACAATGGTTTGTTTGATAATATTATTTGGAATTGAAGTGTAAAAAAACGAGATCCTAGCTTCGCGAATAGAATTTAAATTGCCTTTATTATTGTGATTGGCCATTATTTCTAGTAATGTTAACGGTTGAAAATATGCCACTTTTAATTTATTGCTCTTAGATTTAAAAATACGTTTTAACATATAGGTTTTTATACCCATCTCAGTATAGCATTTCACTATTAGATCGGCATCAGCATATTTAATTGATGTTAATACAATTGCTTTAGTTTTTTCGAGCATTTTTAATTGATAATTGCAATTTTTGTTATTGCTGTTTCTGATTTATCAGGACTGGTCAAAAAAACAATATATACACCTGAAGCAACTTTTCTTCCTGCTAAATTTGTTTTATTCCAAACTATTTTACCTCCATTAGACCCTTGACTTTCGATAACATTTATCTCAAAAACCAATCTGCCTGCGGTATCTAATATCTTAACATTTGTCCCTCTTGGTAAATGCTCTCCATTTCTGCCATCAATAGTTACTGTTTCATGTTCTTTCTTTACAGGATTTGGGTAAGCATAAACATCTATTAAGCTTTCTCCGTAAGGAGCAACGTTATTGTTAAAAGCTACAATTCCTTTATCGGTTGCAAAAAACACTTTTCCATTACTGTTATCAATTGATATTTTTAAAATTCTATTTGATGCCAAAGGAGAATTGTCTTTATTAAAATTATTAAAAGTTTTTGTTCCTGAAGCATTGGTATTTAACACCCCTCCGGTATCAGTTCCAAACCATTTATTATCAGCTCCATCAATCGCGATACTATTTATTGGCTGATCTCCTAATAATTTTTTTGGTATTCCGTCATCTTCAATTATTACAGGAGCCGCATCATAAATATCTGAATCAAATATTCCTCCTGCATTATTATAAACCACCATTCCTTTTTTTGTCCCAATCCAGATTCTATTATTTCTATCAACTTTTAGTGTTCTTACATTTGGATCTGGTAAAGAACCTTTTGAGGCTTCAGTTAACAATGCTTTTTTGCGATTTCCACTTTCGTTAAATACCAAAGCCCCGTTTCTTCTAGATCCTATCCAAATGTTATTCGTTTTATCAATAATTAATTCGGTTAAACCGAAAGCCTGATTTGTTATAATTGAGCTAAGATCAAAACTAGTCCAACTTCCTGAATTATCTTGTTTTTTTAATCTATTTGCAACCCAAGCATTAGTAGTCCAAAAATTATTTTGATTATCAAAAGCTGTTCCGTTTATTCTGATACTTGAGTTTTGATCTCCAGGAGGATAAAGATCCTCTAAACCACTATTCGAATCATCTAATAAAATGTTGGGTTCATCATTTTCTACTATCAAAATCCCACTGTTCCACGAACTGATATAAGCCTTATTCTCTACATTTGGATCTAAAGTAATATGAACTAGATCTATAGCTGGAAAATTATTGTTATACGCTGTGTTTATCCAAATATTCTCTTCGCCTTTAAAATGACTGTAACCGGCTCTTTTACCTAAAGGAGTAAAAGCTCCGTCATATCCTCCGTAAACTACCCATAGATTATTGTTATTTGCGGTTATTGAAAAAACATCATTTGAAGTTGGTCCTTGCGGATGAATTTCATTATAATTATTATTTGAAAAAGTTCTATGTAAAACCCCAAACTCTTTGGTCGCTAAATAGATATTGTCACTTTCAGCGAAAGCAGTGTGCAAAGTAAAGTTATACTTTGTTGTTGCTGAAGCTATTAATTTTTGATTGAGGTTATTATCTAAAACATAGGCTTTTTTTAAATTAGTGATCGTTAAAAAATCAGAAGAAGCCTTCAAATTCAATATTTGATTAGGGAAATCTTTTCTCTGATCTAAAACATTTACAGAAGTAATCTCATAAAGTATATTACTTTTTGAAGTAAAAAGGTGATCATTAAAAACTGATATCGACCTAAAGTTTCCTAATAAATTACCCTCGGGTTGTAACCAGTTATTAAAATCTACTAATTCAGAATTATTGATATCAGCCGAAAATATTCCGATTTGAGTTGCGGCATATATTCTTTCGTTAAATATGGTTGTTTGATTTACAAAAACAGCGATTGAACCCTGACCAATAAAAAAAGTATCACCAAATTGTAAAGTGTTCAAGTTGTATTCAACAATTCCAAAAGGTGTTGATAAATATAAAATGCCATTATTTTCGCTAATATGATTAATCTGTTTTTCGCCGGAAACATCTAATCTTTCAATATCATTAGCAATATTTATGTTTCCATCCTGATCAACAATCTCAATTAAACCGGTATCATAGCCAACAACAAAATTTTGTGTTAACTCACTAAAATAAATAAAGGTTGCCGTTTTTCCGGATAAACCGTGAACCGAAGAAAATTTTTGGATTTCAAATGTGTTTTCATTGTATATAAATACAGCATTGTCTGCAGCGGCATAGATTTTCTCTCCAATTTTAGTAAATTCTTTTACATTATTATAAGAGTAATAGTCTTCCCATTGATCGCTAAAATCAGTTTGAGAAAACAATAAAAATCCGATAAAATAAAAAAATAGACTTAAGGTTCTTTTTAAACCAATAAATGAGAAAATCGGCATAATTATCTTTTGTCCAAATATATTTATAATTAATGAAACTCAAATAATTAAATTAGAACAAAAAAAAGCCCCAAACACTTACGTGTTTGGGGACTGATTAAAATAGAACAAAATTTACATTCTTTTTCAATTAGTGAATTTTCCCTTTGAGGGGAATTGTTCTAAATTAATGTTTGATTAAAATTTTTAAAAAATCGATTTTACTAATAATTGCTGGCGAGATCTAAATTAGATTCTGCAATCAACTCTCCTTCTAAAAATAATTTTACAGGATATGTGCCTTTTTCATACTTATATCCATTTCTATCAATAAACATTACAATATCAACATCATTATAATTATAATCGATTACTGTAAAATCAGTATATTTTTTCTTTTCATTAGTAGTTTTTGATGTAAAAACACCTTTTGCATTAGTAACTTTCCCTTTAGGATTTTGTAAGATTATATGCGCTTCTTTTTTACCTGGTTCTACATTTTTATTTCGCAATAATTTAAAACTAACTTTAATCATATCCGCCTGTTTGGCACTATTGGTTACTGAATATTTTCCTTTACCATTCCTTTTCATTGCTATAACCTGAATATTATTAACATCTAAATTATTATTTTCTTTTTTTGGTAATGCTTTTTTAGAACTACTTACATAGATACCTTCAGCAAGGTCTTTGTTTAAATCTATTTTTTCAATACCCGTTGTTTCCTGGCTTTCCTTTACTTTTTTTAATAATATATTATAGGTTTTATTAAACGAAATAACTTTATTATTGTAATTAATTATATTCGCCCAACCGGCAGCTTCGTTATTAATTATCTCATTTTTAAATTCAGTAATTTTATTTTTTTCTGATAAAAATCTGACTGTCATATTAGAATCTTTAGTTGATGTCTCTTCAAACTTTTCTTCTAAAACTATCAATTTATCAATAACTTTTTCCTTTTGATCATCAATATAATTTTCAGCTTTATTATCAGATCTCCTAGTTATTGTTTTTACCTGTTTATATTCTACTTGCTTGTTATTTAATGCTAGTTCTTTATTTTCCTCGTTAAATTTATTTGAATTTACCTCTACAATATCGTTAGTGGTAATTTCTTGTTTTTGTTTACTGATAGCAAGGTCTTTATTAATGTCTTCAGATTTACCGGAAATAACATCAATAGATTTATCACTATAAACTATTGGTTTTTGAGTATTATTAACCGTTAATGCCTTCTCTTTTTTAAGAGATTCTATTAATTCAGTTTCAATTTGTTTTTTGTTTTTATCAATCTTTGCATCATTTTTAGTATTCATTACCAGACTATTATTTATCTTTTCATAAATATCATGATTAATTACTACTTGCTTGTTTGTAATAATAAACTCAGTTCTACGATTCTTTTGATGTGCTTCTCTACTACAATCAACACCATCCACACATTTATTGATCAATTTTTCTTCTCCATAACCTTTGCCAATAATTCTACTTGCATCAATCCCTTTTGAAATAATATAATCAACTGTTGCTTTTGCTCTTCTTTGTG
>DAOUPQ010000001.1 GCA_030626085.1 Flavobacteriia bacterium | reverse complement strand
TGCTGTTAATGTACCTATCAATCCATTTGTAGCCTCCCAATGAAGTAAATCTCCTGAATTTACATTTGCTTGTAAAGAACTCGGAGTCGTCCAAGCTCCATTTGTTGAGTTTGTAGTTAAAGTTATTTGACCTTGAACAACAAAAGAGGAGAAAACTATCAAAAAAGTAAAAAGTATATTTTTTATCATAACAAATATTTTAAATTATAAATTTTTCATATTACTCTACTAGTAATAATACAAATGTAAATATTTTCATGCTGTTTATACCTTATTTTATTAAATTTTATTAGTAAAAATCACACCTTCTTAGAAAGTGGCTTTGACTAGCCCCTAAAAGGGGCCTTCATGGCAAGTGTTAAAAATCAAACTTCTGTTGACCACAAGTTACGGAAAGTAAATGACTAACTCAAAAAATGTATTTATATTCTAACTTAAAATGTTTATTTTTAAATTAAGATTAACATGTTTTAGAAATATTTATATTGCAATTTAATTGTATTTTTTGAATAAAAATAAATATTGGATTCTGACCAAATACGTTCAAAATTATTGAAACCCAAAAATATTTTATATTTCCTATATTATTGGAGATTAAATTATCTTTTTATACCAAGGTTTTTTCTTCTTATTGCCATATCCATATCCATATCCATAAGCTCCTTTAGTATAATCAGAACCATTGATTAAAATAGCCATATTGTGTAATTTTTGTTCTTTATGAAGTTTTTTAGGTATATGTAGCATTCGTTTATCTATAAAATTAGCTTTGACAACATATATAGTTAGATCTGCATAATTACTTATCTGAATTGTATCAGTTACCATACCGACAGGTGCAGTATCCACAATAATGTATTCATAATTATCTTTTGCATAATCAAATATTTCCTGAACTCGATTGCTCATTAATAATTCAACCGGATTTGGGGGTATGTCTCCGGAATTAATTATATGTAGATTCTCAAGTTTCGAATTAGATCCAATAATATCTTCAACTGCTAATCCATTATTTTTTATATAATTAGTAACTCCAAGCATCTCTTCTAAATCTAAATATTTATTTATTTTAGGTGCTCTTACATCCATTGCTATAAGCAAAGTTTTTTTACCAGAAATGGCCAAAGAAGATGCTAGATTAATAGCAGTAAAAGTTTTCCCCTCTTTACTAAGAGTTGATGTAATAAATACAGTTTTTCCCACATCTTTTCTATCTAACATAAAGTTGATATTGGTTCTAATAAAACGGAATGCTTCAGCTACATTTGAGTTATCTCCTTCTGATACAAATAAATTCTTTTTAGAAGTCACCAAAGGTATATCACCAATATATGGGATTCTTAATTTTTTTATATCTCTTTCATCATGTACTTTGACATCCAATAGGTCTTTAATATATATAATTAAAAAAGGAATTAATAAACCTAATATAATAGCCCCTATATAGTTTGTCATTTTTTTTGGTGAAATCTTTCGCCCATTACTATAAGCCTCATCAATTATCTTAGCTTTCTCGATGCTTACTGCATTTGATATAATGGATTCTTCTCTTTTTTGTAATAAAAACAAATAAAGTGCATTTTTTGTCTCTTGTTGTCGAACAATTTCCTTAAGTTCTTTTTCATGTTTAGGTACAGATGAAATTTTAGAACTTATTTGACCTCTTTGTCTAGTCAATCCATCTAATTGAATTTGAGCTGATGATCTTAAAGTTTTGAAACTAGCTTTTAAATTATTCTTTAAAATATTTAATTGAGAATCAATATTTGTAATTAGTGGATTTTTTGTTGTTGAGCTTTTTAATATTCTGTTTCTCTGTAATACCAAATTATTATATTTGCCTATCATGTCTATAATTGATGGGTCTGATAATCCAATATTACCTGGAAGTGGATCGGTAAGATTACTTTTATTTAACTCTTCCAACATATAATTTACTAAAGTTAATTGGGTGTTTACAACAAGCGTTTCACTTTCAGCTATAGAAGAAGATTGCAAATAGATATTTGATGCACCCGCATTAACACCTACCATTCCTCTATTGGATTTATACTGATAGGCCATTGTTTCAATAGCCTTCAATTCCTTTGAGATCAAAAGCAATCTTTCATCTAAAAAATTAGTAGTCGACTGAGCAATTAAATTTTTATCAATAATACCATCCGCATTGTATTGCTCAATCAAATTATTAATAAATGCAATTCCTTTTGGAATAACTTCATTATCCATTGTTATTTTTAAGACATTTGATAATATTTCATCAACCGGCTCAATTTCCAATCTACCTATATAACTATCTATGGTTTCATTAACTGAACTAATCTTAACTTTAACTTTTTTACCAATGAGATCTTCACCAAAATCATTATTTAAACTAATATTAATAATCCTTTTATCAGATCTTTCTTTATTCCCCAAATTTGCAGAAAAATCTTCCTTAAATAACTTGACCACATATGAATTTTTATCAAAATCAATAAATTTAAATTTATCCTTAGATATTATAATAATTTCAAATTTTGAAGAAATGTTTTTAACTGTAGATGAATCAGATTTAAAGTTTAAAATTATTGGAAAATTGGGAAACTGTTCAGTATCAAAAGGACTATCCTCAATAAAATATCTTATATTTAATTTTAGCTCTTCAACAGTTATTGAATTCAATTTACGTGATTTTAAAATCTGCATTTCATTCTCCAAACTATTATCTCCACTTGCAAACAAACCAAGGTCTTCAAATGCAGTCAGATTAGCAATTGAATTACCTCTTTGTTGTTCCTTAATAAGAATAGAAGCACTAACGTTGTACATGGGTACTTCATAGTGCAATTTTATAAAAAATAATACACCAAATACTAATATACTTAAAATAAACCATTTAAAATGAATCAAATATTTTTCTAATATTTCCCTTACACCTACTGATTCATCAAAATGTTCATCATTAAAATTACTATCAAATTCCATACATAAAAATTAGGTTTGTTTATCCGTTATCAATTCAGAATAGACATACTTACAATATCATATAAATAACGTTCAAAAATAAGAAAATTGTTAAATAGTATTAATATTTATCTATAAAATAAATTTATGCACTGCGTTTATGCTTAAAAATAATATTAAATATTGCTTTAAAAAAGTATTTTGTATCTGCAAAATATGGGTTTCTTATTTTTTCTTCTAAATAATCTTTTTCAGATTGTAAAACACTCATTACATTTCCATCACGGTTTAATGCCACATAGGGTGGAATACAACCCGGCTTTTGGGTTAAACGTAATTTTTGCATTTCTTTAGGAATATCTTGAAAATACCTTTTAGAAACAGGACGAATACCTACTAATTTCATATCACCTTTTAAGACATTAATCAATTGAGGGATTTCATCAAACCAAAACCTTCTAAAAAACTTTCCCCATATGGGTATCCTAAAATCTTCTGCGGGCTTACCGGTTTCTGCATATCCGTTTGACTTCAAAACATAGTCTTGTAAATATTCACTATAAGGATGCATGGTTCTAAATTTATAAACCTTAATAATTTTACCGTTTTTACCTATTCTAGGCATTTTATAGATTGGTCCATAGCTCGGATTCAAATCAAATGTAGGCTCTTTATCTTTTTTTACAATAAAATAAGTCAGGCCATTTATATTTTTATGATCCATGATCTTAAAGCCACAACTTACCAATCTCCCTAATCCTTCTGCTTTAGATAATAATCTACCTTTACCTTTTGTTAAATTAAAATAGTACTTTTTAGTAACATTTAATTTTGGAATAACTCGTTTAAACAGAAACTCTAAACCCATGTACAGATCATTTAAAATAGGAATCCCTTTGTTATTGTTTCTTTCTCTTCTTGCAGTCAGAGTTTCTAAACAACCAATAAAAACACCTCCTTGCGGTAATTTTGAATTAATTAACTCAAAATGTTTATTGATATTTCTTATATCATTGATTCTGGACAAACAAACCAAATTTGATTTATTCTTTAGCGTTTTATCCTTTGAACATGTATGATGATGCTGTATAACAATTGTTTCTTTGGAGGTAACATCAATAAAACTCTCAAAATATTCTAATATATCTTCCCCAACAAGATTTTCAATTAATTCCTTTATCTTAATTGTATGGAAATCATTAGCTCTTTCTCTATTCTTTCTCTTCTTTTTTATCTGAAGAAATTCATCACTCCATTTTAAAAATTCATCTTGAGCAATATTTTCTTTTTTACAAATCTCAGCAATACTATAGGTACCATTATTCCCTTCTAAAACTATTCTATATCTGTCATCATCAGAAAAAGATTTCTTAACAGGTCGCAGATCTATTCTGTTTTCAGAAGTATTCTCTAAAAAATCTTTACTCCATTGATTAAAAATAATAGGTGTAATACCTTCCCTTAAACAAATTTCACCAATAGTGAATTCTCCACTTTGTCCATCTACAACAATTCGAGTCCTGTTTTCAGTTGAAAAATATTCTCTTCTTTCAACAGATGTCAATTTATATTTTATACGTAACTTTTTTCGAGATCTTTTAAGAAGATTTTGATTAGGTAGTTTTGTTTTCATAACAACAATTTTTACAAGTCTTTAAATAAACTATCCCTTATAAAAACAAAAAAAGTATACCAAAAAAACCAAACAAGTTACTTCTACAAGTAACTAAATTTTCTTTAGCATACCAATTATTCATATGAGGGGAGCATATAATTGACATTTATTAATTCTTTTTCTAACGGTGTAAATATACAAAAAAATTTAATCCTGTCCTAAAAATATTTTTTTAGAAAAAACACTTTGATTTTACTACGATACAAGCTTATTTCCTGTTTTTCAAAAAAGAACCCCATGTATTAATTGATCTGGTGGTTTTCTTTTTTATATAAAAAGTCCATCTAACTATTTTTAAAGATCAATTTTCACAAAAAGGTTAAGTCTAAGAAAAGCTGCTATATTAGATAAATACTATTTGTTTTTGGCTAATGCCTTCAAGTACTTTAAGATCAAAATCGTGATTAAAGCAAACCAGATTTGTATCATCACTACATTTTGACTGGTTTCAATAAAAGATTTGATATGAAGTAGCTGATTAATATCTCTAAAAAACATCTTTATATCCCAACTGATTTTATACAATTCACTTATTGTATTGGCACACTAAGTTTCATGATTAGTGATAACTTCTATTACTTGTTGATTCTTCTCATCCCATATTGCAACTCGTATTAAACGTTTAGGGTATTTACCTTTTGAATTCTTTCCTGTCAATTCAATAATCTCATCTTTTGATAAATGTAAATGTCTGTTTTCAGGTAATTTATTTTCTTTTGTCGTCTTAAATTTAATGTTTTTTTATGCCTAACAGCAATATATACTTCATTGTTGTCCCAAATATTTAGTAGTGAAAAATCATTGTAAAATCGGTCGGCAACAATAACACTTCCTTTTACTAATGGAATATCATAAGCCTCTTTATTATCTGCTGTTTTTACTATCTGTAGTATTAACATATGCTAGTAAATTGCCATCAAAAACAAGTAATGTATGTAATTTATAGCTCCTTTTTTTGTTTCATACTTTGCCCAATCAAATAATAATACCCACAGACTGATTGTACTTGAGTCCAATAAGAATATTTTGGACTTAATTTTGAATTTTACTTGTTTAAACCCTACTTGCTATCCTAAATGATTTGATAATTTGTAATAATAATCCTGAAAAATTCCCATGTCCTGTGTCTATTTTGACAATCTGAATTTGTTTTAGAAGTGTAATATCTAGAAGTAGATAAAGATTGATGAGATATTTGACAATATAGCTTATACTTATTTCAATATGCATTCTCCTAAATATTTTTGTGCTAAAAACCCATTTTTTTATAGTAATCGCTTATAGTTAGAAATTTGAATTTTTTCTTTTCATAATAATTAATTTCTTTTTCATATAGCTCAATTCCTTTAACACCTAAATTTTTAACCTTTAATTTAGATCGTAAAGAATCTTGTAAAAATGAAGAAATTACATTCTTAGACCTTTTGACAAACTCCCTTTCTTCATTACTTTCATCTATAAATTCATTAGGATGTGTTAAAAAAACTATAGGTTTACCTGTTAGTGAAGATTCAATAGCCAGTAATTTATGTTGAAATGATGTAATTTTCGGAAAAATTCTCATTGTTGAACTTATATAAGGAATAATTGAAGAACTTAAAGGAATCTCGACGATATTCCCTTCCCCTTTATGATATAAAGAGCTGGCACTTGTTCTATAAGGTAATCTTGGTGCCGTTAACCATTTAAGCTTATTAAATCCTCCAAAAGACATAAACATATCAAATCGCTGTGAAGCAATAGAACTATCAATTTTGTAACCACTCTCATTTAAAGCAATAGCAGTATCATTATTTATACGTAAAGCAGGAGCTCTAAATGAAATAATATCCATTCCTGAAATATCTTCTAGTATCTTTTTTGATTCTTCTAAATGTATAATTTGTTTTTGCAAAGGCATAATATCAAAACCATCTTCCTTCTCATGTGACAAACCATGGCTTGCTACCTCATGACCGTAAGGAATAATCATTTTAACCACCTCGGGATATAGTTTGGCTATGTATCCTGTAAAAAAAAATGTCGTTTTAATATTATATTTTTCATATAAATCAAGAAGAATTGGCATACCTTCTTTAAAGACTTTTAAGCCTGTTTCATCTTTAAGTGTATTATGCCAAATTGAAGTTGTCTCAACATCATTAGATAATAGACAATATTTATTCATTTCTCCTATATTTTATTAGAATGTATTTTACTACATTTTTAATATTTTGCCAAACAAAAATATAAATCCATAGTAATCCAAAATTAGACCAATTATGAGGATGTGTATTAATAATTAATTTTTTAGGCAATTTATCTTGTTGAACCAATTCGATTATTTGATTAATACTTTTTATCTCTATTTCATACTTAGTCTTAACTTTGTCACGCACACTAACAGTTCTATTATTCCAAGACCTCCCGGCATCAGTTATGTAAAAAACATCATCATAATTTACATCAAAATAAGGCTCTGCAATTATTCCACTTTTCTTATAATCATATTTGTTCCATAAATCTCTGTTGTCAATTCTATTTTTAGGGCTTCCATGCATAGAAATTGTTTTAACAGGATAAAAACTTCTGAAATATTTTAAATTTTTAATAAAGCTATTATAAGCACTTTTATAATTTCCTTTAGAATAACCCAAATCCTCATAATGATATCCTATCTCATTACCCATCGATACAATCTCAGTTATAATATCCTTTCGATTACTTTCTGCAACAATTCTAAAATAATATGTTGCCCTAGCATTTACAGATTTCTCCACCATTGCTAAGTCAATTGAATGTATAGACCTCCTATCTACATCATGTCTTAAAACAACAACTTTTTTTGCAGGATCTTTAATAAAATCTTCAAATGTCTGAAAAGTATAGTTCCTATTTTTTAAAGTCTCTAGTAATTCTTTATATTTTTTAAAAGTAAAATCCATAATTCACCAACAAATACCTTCATAATTAAATTGATCTCTATTATATACACCTACCAGATCGATAAATTCCTTTTCCTTAAACTCATCTATTAACGATTCAATACCATCTAGTTTGTGAGTTATAATTAATAGTTCAGAATTCATAATTACTTCTTCAATACTTTCTGATAACAATTCTGATAAATGTGGAATATGTTTATCTATATAATCTTTATTAGTTCCAGATAATTTTGATAATGATACATTTTTATCAAATATTTTTAGTGAACATCCTTTACCTAAAAAATATTCTGCTACTTCAACTATTGGGCTATATCTTAAATCGTCTGTTCCTGCTTTAAAACTCAAACCTAAAATTCCAATTTTTCTTCTATTTTTTGATTCAATTAAACTTATTGCTAATTGTTTCTGATTATTATTCGAGTTCTCAATAGTTTCAATAATAGGAGAATTAATATAATTGTCATGAGACAATGTTTTTAGCCCTTTTAAATCTTTAGGCAAACATGATCCTCCATAAGCAAAACCTGGTTTAAAATAATATGGCGATATATTTAATTGGTCATCTTTGCAAAATAATTCCATCACATTACGCGAATCAATTTCTAATTCTTTACAGATGTTCCCAATTTCATTTGCAAAAACAATTTTCAGAGCATGAAATGAATTATTAACATATTTAATAATCTCTGCTTCTTTAATACTAACTCTTTCTATTGGTGCATTAATCTTTTCATAAACCTCTGACATGATATCTAAACATCTTACATTATCGCTACCCAATACTGTAATTGCAGGATTATAATAATCTTCCACAGCGCTTCCTTCTCTTAAAAACTCAGGATTCGACACAATACCAAAATCAGTATTTCTTCTTTTACCTGATATTTTCTCAATTAATTTTCCAATTTTTTGATTGGTTCCTGGCAAAACAGTACTACGTATCACTATAGTATGAAATTTATTTTTTTCACTTAAAACTTCTCCAATTTCTTTAGCAACTTTAAAAATATACTCAAGATTTAAATGTCCTTCTTTTGTTGAAGGTGTTCCAACACAAATAATTGAAATGTCAGTTTCTTTAACTGCTTTTTTATAATCTGTTGTTGCACTAATCGTCTTATTCTCAAATTGTTCTTTAATAATTCTATCAATATCTTTCTCAATTATGGTGGGTTTTCCAATATTGATAAGATCTACTTTATGAGAATTCACATCCACTCCTAAGGTTTTATGCCCATTCTGTGCTAAGCAACCTAAGCTTACACAACCAACATAACCCAAACCAAAAATTGATATATTCATATTTTACTATTTTTGTAATTATTAATTTTTTCAATTATAAATTCTGTCACATCAATCCATTCCTTTTCCAAATTGATTCTGAATTCATTTTTATCATCATATAAAGATTCATTCAATATGTGATCCATAAAATTCGGGACTTCATCAATCTCTATTTGAAATAATCTTCTTTTTTTGATCATTACATTGTTTGCATTCATATCTCTAACTCCACAGTAAATACTTGGGACTCCTAACATTGCTCCTTCTCTAGCCATGCTATCCCCTGAGGAAATTAACAATTTACTATAAAATATTAACGAATGAATATCTTTTATTGGTTCTTCTAGTAATATCCAATTTTTTGGATAATAATCTATAGTAGATTTATCTTCCAATGAGAATAATACTTTGTAGCCTTTAGGAAATCTATTAGTAATATTTGCAATTGAGTTATTATCCTGAGAATGATAATTTAAAGTTCCTGTTATAACTTCTCTAACAAAAATATAGTCATTCTCTTTAAGATTATATTTTACAAGAACACTAATATCTGGTTTAAAATATTTAGGAGATAAATATGCCCATTCTTTCAAAGCATTATAAACAGATATTCCTTTATAATTTCTCTTATTAAGACTGCCAGAAACATAATACATTTCTGTCGAGAATTTTACCATTAAAAAAATAACAAATTTTCTTCCAATATCATCACCAAACATTATAGTTGGAATATTAAACACCTTTCCAATTATACCATGTAAAAAACTATTACCTATAGCAATTTTTGGTTTATACTTTCGGTAAAATATCATTAATTGTGTTAATCTTAATAAATTAGCTTCAATAATTACAGAATACTTTGTACCCGAATGACGACCTATCGGAACTATTTCACAATTCACGATTGATCCAAGTTCTTTCTTAGCTATACTAACCAATTTACCCCTATTAATAATAGTAACAATTATTCTATTACTTTCTGCTAGTTTTTTTACTGCATTACTATAAAAGTTTAATTGAGCTGGATGCACTATATCAATCCAAATTTTCATATAAATCCTAATGAAATTGTTATCGTTTAAGAATAAAACTAACCAAATAGATTAATTCATAAAATGCAGGTTTTAAATCATTTTTATCCCAAACTGCATATTTAATATTCTTCCTTTTTTTATAAATACTTTGACCTTGATATTTCATTTTTAGTATAGTTGGAATATCTGTGATTAAATGCCTAAAAGCTGCACTTTTTTGCTTATTTCTAATTATCGGTTTTAAATTATACACACGATGATATAAACTCATCAAAATTGGTGAATTACTTTTTTCAGCAATTGAATGCCATTTCCATGTACGGGGATTAATCTCTAATAATTTATAATTATTATCTCTAATATCAAGTTTAAATTCCACTTCACAAACTCCTGTATAATTTACTTCTTTTAATATCTTTTTTGCATATTCAACTATTTCTGGCACTTCAACTGTTTCAGCATAGGTTGTAGCATTTCCAAAATTCAGGGGATGTTGTCTGGCCCTTCTAGCTGAAAGAGTAACTAATGGTTTGTCTCCATCAAACATAAAACATACTGAATATTGATGATCATTATTTCCAGGAATAACATCCTGTATAATAACTTCTTCTTTTGGAATTAAAGTTAAAGCTTTATTATAATTCAATCTTAATTCAATTTTATTATTACAAATAAAAACCTTTTTTTTTGTTTGAGCATAAAAACTATGCATTATAGCAGGTTTTATTATACATGGATATACTAATTTTAAATTATCCAATTCATCCCAACAATTAACCATCCAGGTGTTCGGAATTTGAATATTTAATTTTGAAGCTAATTTATAAGTATATCTCTTATTGTAAAAATTAATTAGCACATTAAAAGATTCGGTACTTACTTTAAAAAATTTAGATAATTTTTTTTTATTCTTACTTAATATCTCAACATCCCTATCATTTGTTGGCATTAATAACCAATTTTTATAATTTCTATTTTTTGCTAAAGAATGTAGTTTCTCTAATAATTTATCTTTTTCATACTTAATGAATTCTTTACAAAACTTTGAATGCCGTGTTAAATTAATTTTGGTGTTATCTAAAAGAACAACTGGTATATTATTTTTCCCAAATATTCTTGTAATTCCAAGACCCTGAACATGTCCTCCAATAACAATCACACCAGGTCGTTTTATTTGACTATAATCACCTTTTATCATAATAAAATTTATACAATTCTTAATAATAAACTATAACTTTAATGTAGATTCTAGTTTCTTCATTTCTTCAAATTCAAATTTTCGTTGAACCTTAAATAATTCCAATCTTTCCTTACAATGTTTTAAAATCTCATTCTTAATTCTGTTTTTTTTATGAACTAGTCATAGCCATGGATACTTTTCATATTACATAAAACATCATTTTGATCTATATACCTTTGCACATGAAACAGGAACAAAACGTTAAAGTAGTACAAAAGTTGTGTATTCTCCTATATTTTCTAATTTTAAAATCTTATTCAATGACATTATTAATATATCCTTCAACTGGATTCTTTTTCATGCGCACTATTCTTGCAGGATTGCCAATTACAGTGGAATTACTTGGTACATCAAAATTTACAAACGTATTTGGTGAAATAAAGACATTTGAACCAATCTTTATATTACCTACAATTACACAACCTATTCCTACCCATACTTTATCTCCTAATATAGGCAACTTAATTATCCTATCAGTAGGAATCTGCCCTATAGTAACATTATGTCCAATATTACAATTTGCTCCAATTACAGAATTCCCTATCAAAACGGTACCAAAATGACCAAGATATAAACCTTTTCCAATTTTAGCCTTTGGATTAATTCGAAAACCATATCTATATCCTAACCAATGCAAAATAAGTCGTGATATAAAACCTTTTGGTGAGTATTTATTGTTTCTATTTGCAATTCGTAAAAAAAAAACATATTTAAACCCTTGAATTCTCATACCTTTTAAAAAACCTGAAAATCCATTTAGCTTGTTATATCTATATAAATCTGCTTTTATCCTTTTATCCATATATTTTTTTAACTAACCCTGTTTGTATTAATTTCTCTATTGTATTTCAATTCCCATTTCCAGTACCTTTTACCTTATCTTCGTACATATGGGTGGACAATATAAAGTGGTGTAAATTAGTTAATTCACATTCTATATTCAAATTTTGCATTTATACTTTTTGAGCTACAACAACCCTAATATTCCCATTGATATCTTTCACTCCTTTTATGTTTTTATAGTTTTCATTCGAACGAATTCTTTTTATTAAAAACTCTCCCTGCCCCAAACCACATTCAAAGATTAAGAAACCTTCACTTTGAAGATATTGAACTACATTGGCAATAAGTTTAAAAAATATATCAAGGCCAAATGGTCCTGCATCAAATGCCTTTTGAGGTTCATGACCTGATATTTCAGAAGGCATTTGTTTTACTTTTTTACTGGAAATATATGGAGGAGCACTAACCACCAATTGTATCTCATTTTTTAAGCCTAAATTTTCAAAAGGATTAAACATATCACCTATAAAAAAGTAGACCGTTCTTCTAAATTAAAATGATTAGAGTTTATTATTGCCATATCTATTGCCGGCTCAAAAATATCAGAACCGTATACAATAGTATTATTACAATAATTGGCAATTGCTAAAGCAACAGTACCTATACCCGTACAAACATCTATTACATTAACCAATTGTTTTTTTTGAAATGATGATGTAATACAGGATATTGCAGTTTGAGCTAATAGTTCTGTTTCTTTACGAGGAATATAAAGCCCTTTTTTTATGGCAAATTCCATTCCCAAAAAAAACTGTCTTTCAGTTAAATGAGCCAGTGGAATACCATTTAACCTTTTTTCAACTAAATCATCCAAAATAACAAATTGATCTTGTGATAATATAGGCAGCCTATCTTCCTTAGCAATATCAGTTGGTGTAAAATTTACAGCAACTCTTTCCCACAAAGCACAAAGAGTATTCAAGGGAGTTTCTTCTGACTTATCCGACAGAACTACTAGTTCCTTTCCAGAATATTAAGATAATAATCAAATCTATTTTTTGGTTCCATAATTATATCCATTTAACAATAATAAAACTCTTATTTACAATCTTATTTTGATGATGCTTTTAATATTATATTTCTTGATCCAATTTTAACCTTTGTTTTTGAATAAGATTCTTTCTTAATTATCTTTCCATCTATAAAATGAACAATATCAACTCCTCGTCGTATTTCATTTTCTCCCTTATATTCTACTTCATTTGATAACCATTCCAATCTCCAACTAAATAATAACTTTTGTTCTTCTTCATCAACAAAAATATCTTCTTTAATAAACCTAAAATCTTTTCCCTTTGAAAACCATAACCTCCAGGTTTTTTCTAGTAAAGATTTACCTTTTACTACTGTACCATCCCAATTTTTAAAAACAATATCTTCATGAAAAAGAGCCATAATACTATTAAGGTCATATTTGCCCCAAGATTTAAGCCATGATTTAAATAATTCAAGAAGTTCATTCTTTGCAAGTTTAATATTGTTTGAATTATTCATATTTATCTAATTGTACTTAATATCTTTCTATTTAAGATAGATCTAATAATAAAACCAATCACACCAACTATTTTATTTTTACTATTTTCTACTATAAAAGCATTATAAACATTGTGATTATTAGGATCTTTAAATAATCATTTTAAAAAATTAATACTTTTTTTTGAGATCAAATAGTGCAGAAACCTCTCGAAAATCTTATTCTTTTTTATCCTTCTAATCTTATCTGACATTGGATTATTCTCCTAAAAATAATAAAAATTGCAAGCCTATATTATATTCACCTATTTTTGATAAATGACCTCCATCATCAGTATAAGCAGGAATCATAGCATATATTTTCTTATTTTTAACCACGGTAAACTCTCTTTTGTCATCAGGAAACGTAGATTCATATTTTGCCAGATCTCCGGTATAAAGCCATCCATTTTTTAGAGCTTCTTTAGTTCCTTCAGGATCTTTGTAATAACCTGGCATTACATTCCCTCCTTTTGCCGTAATTTCTCCAACTATACCTATTGATGTTTCATTACCTTGCTTATCAACCACTTTTAATTCTACATCTGGAATTGCTTTTCCTATAGAACCAAGTTTTTTAAGAGTTAGCCCTGATGGCAAATAAGATAACCGTGCTGTTGCTTCTGTCTGACCATACATCACAATAAAATTAATGTCAGGAAAAGCTTCAACAAATTCTTTGATAAATACATTATGTAATTTACCTCCAGCTTGTGTAACATATCTTAGATCTGGGAATTTGGTCTCTTTAAATGATTTTGATTTTTTTAATAACATTTGAAAATGACTAGGCACTCCTGAAAAACCAGTACATTGATAGGTTTTCAAATCATTAATTACTGTACTTAAAAACATAAAGGTATTATTTAAGACAACCTGTCCGCCCACTTTTAAATGTGTGTGTAAAAGCGATAATCCAAAACAGTAATAGAATGGTAAAACAATTAATTGTATATCCTTTGAAGATAATTTTAAATATTTTATTATCGAGTCAGTATTTGAAATAATATTTTGATGCGTAATCATCACTCCTTTTGGTTTACCCGTTGAACCAGAAGTAAAAATTATTTCTGCCAAATTTTGACTATCAAAAGTATTATCAAGATCAATAATATTTTGATCTTTAAGAATTCTATCATAGCCATCTTCATCTATTGTAGTTTTAAAACCATTTAGATCTAATTTTGATTCTATTTTTTTATTACAAAAAATTATATCACTCTCGGTAGTTTTAGAAATAAAATTTAAATTTTCCTGTTCAATTGAAAAATCTAATGGCACACAAACATTTCCAGACTTCATGATGCCTAAATAAATCGTGATAAAAAAAACAGA
Source organism: Flavobacteriia bacterium (assembly GCA_030626085.1). GTDB lineage: Bacteria > Bacteroidota > Bacteroidia > Flavobacteriales > Flavobacteriaceae > Namhaeicola. Next base: position 26,653 of record DAOUPQ010000001.1, on the reverse strand, counting down.
ATTTTTATTGATTAAAACAATATTATTGCCAATACCTATATTTTTATTCAAATAGGCGGCAATTTTTAGGCTATTATTATACAGGTCTTTATAAGAAATAGTTTCTTTGTTTCCTATTACAAAATCTTTTTCCAGATGTTTTGTATCTTCAAAAAAATAATCAAATATGTTCATTGTGTGTTTTTAATATAAACTATGTTCATAGTCATTCCGATAGTAGCAGAGGAATCTCAAGATATTTCAGAAATGTATTGATGATAGAATGAGTTAATGCTACAATATTTTACTTTTTTTGTTAACACATTGTCTCATTATATCATTATAATTGATTTAAGCTCAACTTTAGTCTTATCAAATCAAATTTTCTATATCTTTTTGTAAGGTTTGTTTAATATTCAATTTTGATTTAAGAATAAGAAACAAGGATTTGTGATTTTAGATTTGTTATATTTTTTACTGATACTGCCTACTGAACTTTTTACTTTTTACTTTCTACTTTTAACTTAAAAGATCGGCTTCATCCTTAAATACTCTGTAGTTTTCTTCTTTCGTCCAAAATTCTTATAATTATTCTCTATTTCCTCTGTAGTTTTACCCATCACTTTCCCTACTTCATTTGCCGAATAACCATTTTCCCACCCATACCAGATCAGATCCATGGTTTCAAATGGCATCTGATAAAAGAAATCTTCTTGAGTTTGCTCGGCAGTATAGGTATCTGTAGTTGGTGTTCTATCTATAATTTCCTGTGGAACTCCAAGATATTCAGCCAATTGATAAACCTGTGTTTTATACAAATGTCCTATTGGCATTACATCTGCACCTCCATCTCCATATTTTACAAAAAATCCTTGTTCAACTTCATGTTTATTGGGTGTTCCTATTACTGCATAATGCAATCTTTCGGCATGATAATAAAGCATGGTCATTCTGCTCCGCTGTTTAAAATTTGTTGATGCTACAATTTGCAAATATTCCTTAAGAGGCAATACTTTACTCTCAATTTTACCATTTGGTTTTATAACTGTTATGGAAGATATTGCAGGCATATTTTGATTGATATCCTGTTTGATCTCAATCTTTGCTTTATCCACTTTTGGATCAAAATCTTTTATTACTCTAGCGATGGCTTCATCTCTTCTTTGGTAACAACCAAAACCATCTAAAGCACCCGTAATATTTTCGACAAAAGATTCTACATTAAACTTATCAGCCAGATCCCTTGCTAGGACTTCGCTATCACCACTTGAATCCTGTTCCGGCAACATAATTCCGGTTACTCTTTTAGATTCGAATGCTTTAGCTGCTAAGGCCATTACAACAGAAGAATCAATCCCTCCACTAATTCCAACAATAGCCCCCTTTCTTTGTAATTTACGAGTAACATCATTTTTTAATTTCTCAATAATTTCATTGCACACCTCTTCAATATTTTCAATGTACAATATGTTTTTTGAAAATGGTTTTTTATCTTTTGTTTTCATTATTTAAATTTTAACGATTTGTATAATTTATTATTGCGATTTAGAACGCTGATGATACGAATTGGACTGATTTACAATGTTTTATTCATCTGTGACTATCTGTAAGATCTGCGTTATCAGTCTTCTTTTATTTAATCTATTATCACTTTATCCAATTCAACCAAATCTTCTTTACTCAATTTATCAATATTTCTGTTTATATATAAATCATACAATATTTGAGTTGATAAAATTCCTGTTAAGGCCATATTATCAATTTCAGAAACCTGTTTGTTTGAATTCATCTTTTTTAATAATAATTTCACATGATCCAGATTAAAGATCCCAAAGGAATTGATTTTGCTGTCAGAGAGCATTTCTTTCAAATATTCTGGTAAATTATTAGAAATAAAAGTACTTTTTATCGGTGCTCTATAGGCTTGTTTTGATCTATTTAAAATGGATTCAGGCAATCTGCCTTTCATCATTTTCTTTAAGAGATACTTTTCATTTAATCCATTTAATTTAAGATCTGGATCTAATTGCATTGCAAACTCAATCACTCTATGATCTAAAAATGGATATCTCCCTTCAATAGAGTTTGCCATAGCCATTCTGTCTCCTTGTGAAGACAATAAATAACCTGACATAAAAATATTTAATTCTATCCACTGCGCCTTCTCTAAATAATCAAAACCATTTAATTTCTTATCCAGTTTATGTTCCATTTCAATAATTGGATCATAATTTCCAATATTTTCTCTATACTCTTCCGATAAATAATTATTTATCCGCGAAGTATTGTTCCAACGCAATAAATGAGAATAAATTGGAGATTCTGTTTCATTCAATTTATAACCAAAGAACATCTTTAAAATAGTACTGTTCGCATTGAGCATTTGTGGCAAATACGGATATAATTTTTTCAGCAACAATGGACGAAATTTTGATTTAGGATCTTTCGCCCAAAAACGCCTGATTTTTGTCTCTTTAAAAATATTATAACCACCTAATAACTCATCGGCACCTTCACCTGTTAATACAACTTTTATATTGTGTTTTTTTACATTTTTCGCCAACAAACTCATGGGAGTTGGGGCTGTTCTCAATAATGGCGCTTCTGTATGCCAAACCACGTCTTTAAAACTTTCTGCTATTTCTTGTGGATTACATTCTATACTTGCATGCTCTGTGTCAAAATATTTTACCGCAGTATTTTGATAAGAAGATTCATCAAAATCTTTTTCTGAAAATCCGATAGAAAACGTTTTAAGATTCTTAGGGGATATCTTTTTAATAAAAGAAGTAGTAACACTAGAGTCTAAACCTCCACTTAAATATGCAGCAACAGGAACATCAGCTCTGAGCCTTAATCTTATAGCATCTGAAAATATTTCTTCAAAACCTTTAGCAGCTTTATTAACATCAGTATATTTATATTCATTTGGTTTGTAAATTGGTAATTCCCAATAATGAACTATTTCCTTATTTGTTTCATTGATCACCATATAAGTTCCTGGCTGTACTTCAAAAATATCTTCAAAAGCAGTATTTGGACTTAAAGCTGTCCAAAAAGTAAAATATTCTGAAATCGCTTTTGAGGAAATTTTAAATTCCATACCCGGATAGTCTAAAAAGGATTTCATTTCAGATGCAAAAACAAAAGAACCTCCAACTTCAGTATAAAATAAAGGCCTTATCCCAACTCTGTCTCTGGCCAAAAATAATTCTTCTTTATTCTTATCCCAAATGGCTATAGCAAATTGCCCATTGAGCTTATTCAAAAAATCTACACCGTATTCCTCATACAAATGAATTATGACTTCGGTATCACTACTTGTTTGAAATACATAATTCTTCTTTAACAATTCTTCTTTAAGTTCAATATAATTAAATATTTCGCCATTAAAAACTATCCACAAAGATTCATCATGATTAGATATTGGCATAGTACCTGACACCAGATCAATAATACTCAACCTTACACTTCCTAAAGCTATCTTTTCAGCCAAGTAAATACCACTCCCATCCGGACCCCGATGTTTAATTCGGGTCAGCATATGTCTTAAAATATCAACTGATGATTCTTTAGGTATATTCGGATAAAATCCTGCTATTCCACACATATTATTTTCATTAAGTCAACTAACTATTTGCACAAATCGTATTTATCATCAGCTGACTATCAACTTTTAACTTCGAACTTTCGACATTAAGACTTAATCGATTAAACAGCAGCTTGAGTCTTTAATTTTCCTTCTACAAAAGAAACTATACTATTGATCGATTCAAAATTTTTAGGATTAAGCTCGTCATCAATTACTTCTACCTGATAATTTTCATTGAGAAATTCAATTAGAAAAAGAAGTCCCATGGAGTCCAATAGACCTGTATCAAAAATCAGTGTATCATCTTTAATTTTATCTGCATCTTCAAGAGATGCCTCAATAATGTAGTTTTTGATTTCTTCTTTTAATTTCATAATAATTATTTTAACGTGATTAATAAATTTATTCTTTAACATTTTTATTTTATAATATCATCAATAGTTACCATTATTTTAATTTTTCAATAATCTCTAAATGACACCAATATTGTACTTTTTAACAAAACTTCTTGAAACCAACTATCTAAAGGTAAAGCCAACGAAGTATTTCGATGTTTTCATTCAAACATAAATATCCTATACCGCAATTTATTATTTAGATTCCCCTTTTCGAGGATGACAATTCAACAGCTGCATCACTAAAGAGCCCAGAGAAATTATTTTTGATTAAATTTCAGAATTGATATACTAATATTTTTTTCTATTTTTTTGTTGAATTTCCTAAATAAACACTCCATTCTTTTGTGTTTCTAGTAATTGTTGTTGGAAATCAACAAGGATTCCTTTTGCTAATATAATATCTCCAATTTCACTATTTATACATAAATGCTTTGCTACTGATATAACTAATTATTCTGTATCCTTTTCTTTTAATGGAATGATAAATTTCTTCTCTTACAATGTTCATTTTTTCAAAAGGCATCAGAACGAAAAAGCAAAGCTATCAGAACATTACTACCAGCAAAGCAAGTGGTTTTCAAGTTGAAATAAAAATAACATGCTTATCATCAAAATTTGGTTAATTGATAACCTGCCTTACTTAAAGTGAAAGAAATCACCTTCATTTCCTTGCACCAATAACTCTGATGTGACCATCATTATCAGTCTCGGTAACAACACTCTGATATAAACCAGATTTTTTACATAAATTGACTATGTAATCCCCTTGGCCCAATCCAATCTCAAAGGTAAGCATTCCTCCATTTCTCAAATAGCGGCCTGCATTTTTTATCAAATTTTGGACAATATTCAACCCCAAAAGACCCCCTCCTTTAAAAGCCATATCAGGTTCATAATCAGCTATCTCTTTTGTCATTTTTAGTACTGTAAAGTCAGAAATATATGGCGGGTTGCAAACTATAAGATCAACCTTGTTATAAAACTCTTCCTTTTCAAATGGCTCAAAAAGATCACCTGACAATGCTATAATTTGATTTTCTAATTTATGGAAATGGATGTTTTCTTTTGTTAAACTTACAGCTTCTTCAGATAAATCAGATGCATAAACCTGGATATTTGGTTTATTTTTAGCAATAGCTATTGCAAGATTGCCCGCCCCACAACATATATCAAACACAATAGTTGAATTGCTGTTAGTTCCAGTTATGTTACTTAAAAATTTCAATGCAAAATTACCCAGAATTTCTGTTTCTTTTCTAGGAATAAGTGCTTTGGAATTAGTAATTAATTCAATCCCCATGTATAGTTGTCGTCCTGTTATATGGGCGAGAGGTACGCCTTTTAATCGTTTTTCAAGCAACTCTTTTACAAGGTTTTCCTGTTCAGCATTCAATCCGGAAAGTTTTTGATGCACAGCGTGTTCAGCTGACATTGACTTACCTTGAGCTTTTAGCCATAATGACCTCATTGTAGCTTCATACGTTTCTTCTGGTTTATCAGGAAGCAACTCTAGGTTCTCCTCAAGTTTGGATAATAATTGAACAAATAATTTACTGTTGGTCATCTTCCATAAGTTTCTTTTTGTTAACTTTTCTGTTTGCACTTTTAGGTAATTCGTCTAAAAATACAATTTTTTCCGGAACCATAAAACTTTCGAGATGGGCATTGCAAAACTTCCGTACTTCTTTTTTGGTTAAATGTATCCCCTCCTGAATTGAGACAAATGCCTTAACAATTTGTCCCTGAATTTCGTCGGGAATACCAACAACAGCCGATTCCTTAACTCCTTCCAATTGAATCAGAACATTTTCTATTTCCAATGGACTTACTTTTTCACCTCTAGTTTTAATAATATCGTCTCTTCTACCTAAAAAATATAAAAAGCCCTCTTCATCCATTTTAAACAAGTCATGTGTACACAGTACCCTTTCCCAAGGTAACTTGCTAGTAAGCAACATTTTTTTACTTTTCTCCTCCTGGTTCCAGTATCCAACCATTACGTGAGGCCCACGCACATGAAGAATTCCAGATTCATTAGGTTTTGCTTCCTTTCCGTCTATTGTCAGTATAAATGCTTCGGTCCCTGGGATAGCTTTACCTACTGATTTTATTTTTTCATCAAGGAGTTCCGGTTCTAGGTAACTGACTCGTTTACATTCCGTCAGGCCATACATTTTAAAAATCAGAGCGTTTGGAAATATTTTTTTTAAAATTGGGATGTGGTCAGGCGATAATGCCGCCGCAGTATTTGTTACTTTCTTTATACCCTCAAGCGAAAATGGTTTCCTCTTGTAAGATGCAACCATCATGGCATAGGTTGTAGGAACACCTGGAAAAATAGTCGCGTTCTTTTCTTCCACTTGTTTATATATATTTCCCAGAAAAATAAAGGAAGGCTCTATTATGAGCGAAGCTCCCGATGCCACTGACATAAGTAATTGATACAATCCATAATCAAACCCCAAAGGAAGAACAAGTATAATGCGATCTTCATTTGTTATACGTAAATACTCGATTAAGCTCCAGGTAGTAAATACCATTGATTGCTGAATCATCATTACGCCTTTTGGAAAACCTGTGCTACCCGAAGTATAAATTAACGATGCCAAATCGTTTGGGATGATATGTGGCAAATTAATTTTATCATAACTGCCAGCATGTCTCAAAACATCTTTAAAATTTTCTATTATAAGTGAATCATTAAGAATTAATGTCGGATTATCACCTGTAATTATCACATTGTTCAATTCCTTCACATCCTGACAAGCTTCTTGTAATTCCTTTTGCAATTTGATATTTGTAATTAAGGCTTTGGCACCACTGTCATTTAATATATATTGAAGTTTATTTGCCTTAGTTTGAGGATTAATCACAAGAAAAACAGCCCCGGCAATTGATGCCCCATATATAGACACTGCACAAGCCCATGAATTTTCCATATATATTGCTACACGATCCCCCGGCTCAATACCTCTTTCTATTAATGCACGTGCCAATTTCGTGGCATCAGTTTTAAGTTGCCTGTAGGTATAAGTGGTATTATTTACTATAATTGCAGTTTTTGTTGGATACAGAGCTGCTGAATTCATTAAAGCTTCACCAATCAATCGTTGGGGTCTGTGAGTATAGTTATCTTTAAAAGACATGGCTAAATTGTTAAAAGTATTACTAATTATTTTTTTTTAAAATTTATGAGTGTATCTACAACATATTCTTATAAAACAAACATTTTAGATTGGACTTAATTATATTTTTCTCTATTTATTCTTTAAATTTCCTATATTAATACACCATTCTTCAATATTATTTGATGTTGCTAAGTCAATAAAAGTTCTTTTAGATTGTTACCAACCATGATAATAATAGAATTAACAATCTCTTCAATATTTTTTTCATCCAATAAAGTATATAATAATCTTCAATCATGCTCATGGGTTTAAGAGAAATCAATACTTACAGAAATGATCTACATACTACCTCAATCAAAGTAACTAGTATAGCAGTAAATATGCACGTTTTTCCAACTTATTCTAATGAAACATAATCAAAAAATGGTTTCATTAAATGACTATTATATCCATCCCATAGTAATCATTTTCTTTTTCGAATTGATCTCTATATCATAATTTTCACTTAATAAAAGTGCATTTTTAGAAAATATTTTTATTTTATCTCTATTCCCAAACATATCAATAATAGATTTTACAATCTCTTCAGTATTTTTTTCATTTAATAAAAAACCATTATAATTATTAACACAAATCTCAGGGATACCAGAAACATTAGTACTTATAATAGGTAATTCATATGCTATTGCTTCCATTAAAACAACAGGTATGCCATCTTGATCTTTATCTAATTTGACAGATGGTAAAATAAAAACGTCTAACAAATTATAAAACTTATCTTTTTCTTTACCTTTAATCTTACCAACATATTCAACTAAATTTGTTAAATTATTTTCATTAATAAAATTTAAAATATCATCTTTTAATGGGCCATCTCCAGCAAGTTTTAATTTAATATTTTTAAATTCTTTTTCTTTTAATACTTTAAAAGATTCTAATAAATATTCAATCCCTTTCTTTTTTGTAAACCAACTCATCAGGCCAATAATAAACTCATTAGATTCTTTTTTATTTTCTTTTTTAATTCTATTTCTAAAAACACCTAAGCGAGAAAGAACAATCTTATTCGAAAAAATATACTTTTTTTGAACATATTTGATATTGAAATTTGAAATACTAAAAGATTTATAGCAGTTTTCAACTAACATATTAAACCATTCATTTTCAAAATAAATATCATATGCATGAAAAGTAAATGAGTACCTAGGTTTGTTCTTATAATACTTTTTAATCAACAATGAAACTAATGCAGGTTGAGTAGCGAACTGAGCATGAATATTTGAATTGTTTGAAAAAATCGACATATCTAAAAATAAAAACCACCAAATACTTTTTATTCCTATTGCCCCATTGTAATCAAACCTAAATTTGAAAAAATTTAAAAATAACAATTTAATAACAATCCATAATTTATAGAAAAAATTATTGACTGAGAATGGTTTTATAAAAATATTAATATTATTCGTGATTAATTCTTGAATTTCTTTTTCATAAAATTCATCCTGCTCTCTAAGAAAAATAATATCAAAAGTTGTAACATTTGAAAAAGCAATTAGCTCGTCCATCATCCATGGAGCAAGGTTCTTTATTATATATTTTCTATTTGACATCTATCTTAAAATTTTCCAATAATTTAATATGGTATTTATAAATTTCTTTTCTGTTAAAGTTATAATTTCCTTTTCAGATATAATTTTGCTTAAAATGTATTTAGCCTGTGGAAAATTACTATTGCTAAGACTTTTTTCACTAAAAGCCGATGATATACTTAAAAGAATTATATGCCTCCAACTATTCGAATTATTATAGAATTTGAATGGGTAGTTTAAAAGATTGGGGTTATGCAATAATCGAATTCCGTTTGATAAAGTTATATTATAAATATATTTAAATCCTAAATACTTTTTCTGCAATCTATTATTATTCAAATAATTAATGTAAAATGATTTATCATTTTTAACTGGTATTTGCTCTTTTTCTGACAATTTTTTTTCAAAATAATTCATCCAAGAATTTATAATTTCCTTTCTTTCAATAATACTTAATTCACATCTAAAATATCCAAGATCATGTTTATACCTTGCAAAAAGAGCCATTTTTATATAATTGATCGAACTTTTACATTTATCATCTAAAATAACATCATTTTCAATCAGTTCTTTATTAAATATTTTATATCTATTTAGAATATTTTTATAATATCTTTTATTAATTATCAAGTAACTATCCGCAGTTGATTCGAATATCTTCAACCAATAATATTCAAACTTTTGAATATTATTTTTTTCATTATAATCCATTTCCAATAGATCTCCCATCCTATTAACATATAGTCTCCATGCCTCCCAAACTGGAATTTCATCACCAGAACAATCAATATCTAAAGTCTTATTATTTCTAGCATAAATGTATTTGGTATCATAAAAAGTATCAAAAAAATCCAAACTAATATAGCCAGGATTCTTTACAGCATAATTTGATATAATCTTATTTTCTATGTTATCTATTAAATACCCCTTTAAACTTATTTCATATGGATATTCTTTATTTAATTCTTTTAATAATAGTTTTTTCTTATTCAGAGACCATCTTTTCTTACAAACAAAAACTAATTCAAAATCACTTATTAATTCTTGTCCAGAATACAACCATGATTCTTTTCCAAAACTTCCAGCTATTAAAATAAAATCAGGGTCTAAAGAATCCCTTATCTTTAAAATAATTTCATTAAAAAAAGATTGAACTTCTTTAGGATAAGATATTTTCTCCATCTAAACCAACTTTGGTGTTATAATCAATTCCTAAACTATTTATAGTTGATACAAAAACATCTGGTAAGGTTACTCTTGATGTATTTATTGTTTTGTTAGATACAAATAATCCATCATTCCCTTTTGCGTCAGGATGATATCCATGCATTGATTTAGTTTCTTTACCAAATCCATGTATAGTATAAATAAAAATGACTCCTCCTTTAAGATAATAGAATAGTTCACCATACAGATCACTATCTTTTGCTAGATGTAAATTTAAATAATCTTCATCTTTTACTAAAGTAGCTTCAGGTATTTTTTCCATTACTTTCATTATTTCATTTCTTTGAGTCTCATTTTTTGGCCAAAACCTAGCAGTTGTAGAATCTACCAAATGAAATCCATTTTTAAGATTTATACCATTCTCTTTAAATAAGTTATATAAATCAATCTGTTTATCTATAGAAATATGACCATGATCAGACCAAAAAATAAAATCAAACCCATCTATACCATATGCTTCTTCAAACCTTTTGTATTCCGTCTCAATAAACTTATCTAATTTTTTCAAAAAAGATATTCCCTCATTGGAATGTTGTGTAAATTCATGAGAAACAGAATCAGATTCTCCTATAAAATAATAAACCCAATCATACATATGAGGGTCTACAGTTTTCACTGCTTTCAAATTACCTAAATTAGGCTTATGCATATTTGATATATGATGCTTATAATTGTTTTTCCTTACTAATTCAAAAATTGTCTTAATATCTTCATTTATGTAATTATCATCATCCCAATATTTAAATTCATTAATGTCAATTTGATTCCAAAATTTCATTGGTAAATTTAATAATTTACCATATCCCATAAATGGGCTAGCTTTTTTCTTTAAAAATATTTTAGCATAAAAATGAGATGCTAATGCTTGAATATAAGGATTTGAAAATGGAAAAAAATCCGGAAAATGACTTAAGAATGTATAGGGTCCATTTTTCTTTTTACTTTTTACCCAATGAAAAGCTATTTTATGTTTATCAGGATAAACCCCTGTATACATCGATGGATGACAAGAAATAGAATAACCCAAAACAGTCTCTAAGGGTGCAGAATTTAAAGAGTTCACAAATGGCATATATTGTAAACTATCAAACCTAACACCATCAGCAAATATTGATAAAACTGGTTTTTTTTTCATAATTTATTATTTAATTATACTAAAGAAATCCTACATTTAATTATTTTGATATAATCTAACCAAAGCCAAAATATAACAGAAACGAATTATCAAAATTTTAAATTTGATTGATTCATTTAGTTATTTAATAAACTCATAATGACTGATTCAGTGTTTTTAACCATTTTTTCTTGAGTAAATTCTTTTTGTGCCTTTCTATAATTTTCCATCCCAATCTTCTTTCTCAAATCAGGATTATCAATCAAATATGAAATTTTATTAACCATCATTTGTACATCATTTGGTTTTATAATAAAGTCTTGATTCATTTTTGCTAACATTCTTTTATTATCTCCCACATCAGTTACAACTAGAGGACGTTTAGAAAACATTGATTCTAAAACGGTGTTCGAACAACCTTCTCTATGTGATGTAAGGATTGATATATCTGTTTCTGATAAAATTTCAGGTATATCAGACCTTGCACCAATAAATAATATCCTATCTTTCATTTTTAATTTTGAATTCTCTTTTAAAATAAAACTCTTATAAGCATCTTTGGGGATTGGATCATCACCGATTGAAAAGAAAACAACATTATCATATGATGTACAAACCTTTTCAGCAACTTTTAAAAACATTTCATAATTTTTCTGCTTCTTGATTCTGGCAACCATAGAAATTATTATATAATTTGGAAAATCTTTTTTCAAACATGAATAATTAGAAATATTTTGAAATCTACCAGTATCAACTCCATTTAAAACTACTACTGAGTTTTTAATATTAAAAAAATATTTTAAATCTAATTGACCAGCAAATGAATTAGCAATATATAAATCTGTCATTTTTGAAAACATTTTTTCAAATAATTTGTTCAAAATAGTTTCCTTACTATCACTATTTCTTTTAGAAGAAATAATTTTAATTGAAGGAAAAAATAATTTTATAATTCTAGAATATGTATTTGCTGTTGATAAAAAACCGTAAATTACTTGAATCTCATTATTTTTTATTAGGTTATACAACTTATACAAAATTGATATAAAATACCTTTTTCTCAACCCAAGAACTTCTACCCTAATATTGTTTTCCTCAAAATTTTGCAATAAGGAGACATTAGAGGAAATAGAACAAACAATAACATCATGTTTCTTATTTAATCCTTTTGCTAATTCAAATAATTGTCTTTGTGCTCCTGCATAAGACAAATTACCACATAAAAGTAAAATATTCATATATTATTTTGTTTTATCCATTCATTCAAAAATAGTAAAGACCATATTTTTGGACTATAATCACGAATTCCTTTCTGATGATTATGTAAGATTTCTTTTATATACGATTTATCTAAATATCCCGTTAATTCAGATTCGTTTAGAAGTGTATCAAAAGCATAAGTCTTAAGATCATCTTTAAACCAAATCTTTAAGGGAACACCAAAACCCTGTTTCTTATGAGAAATAATTTCAGGTGGTAATATTTCTTTAAAAGTATCTTTTAAAAGGAACTTTTTAGTATTCCCCTTTAATTTTAATTCTGAAGGAATCTTAAAGCTTAATTCCGCAAACTTATGATCTAATAATGGTACTCTAACCTCTAAAGAATTCATCATAGACGCTCTATCTACTTTTGTCAAAATATCATCAACCATATAGGTTTGCATATCTAATTTCTGCATTCTACTAATAAAATCAGCTTGCGTAGAGGTCAATAAGTTTAATTTTAGGTTTTCACTTAAATTACTTTTTAACTTTTCTTTTATATCTTTTTGAAAAATTTTTTGTCTTTCATAGTCTTTCCAAAAACAAAAATAGGCTCCAATATTATTTTTGTCTTTTGATAAATAATATGTTAAACCCTTTCCAAAAAGATAATCTGGGATTAGTTTATTCAATGGACCAAATAATGACTTATTTGTAAATTTATTATTATACACTGACTTTTTTAGAGCTTGCATTTTAGTATATTTATCATATCCAGCAAAAAGTTCATCTCCTCCATCTCCAGACAATGCTACTGTTACATGATCTCTTGTAAATTTAGAGACATAATATGTAGGTATGGCAGAAGAATCAGCAAAGGGTTCATCATATGCCCTGACTAACTTTGGAAGAAGGTCTATAGATTTTGGTTCAACTATAAACTCATGATGGTCCGTTTTATATCTATCTGCAATTAAACGAGCATATTTTAGTTCATTATATTTTTCTTCTTTAAATCCAATTGAAAAAGTTTTGATGGGGTTAGTAGAATTTAAACTCATCAAAGAAACCACAGTACTAGAATCAACTCCACCACTAAGAAATGCTCCTAATGGGACATCACTTACCATCCTCATTTTTACCGATTCATTTAAACTTTCATAAAGAGCCTCTTTCCAATAAGCTTCTGTTTTTGAATAATCTGGCTCAAAATTTATCTTCCAATATTTTTTAATTCTTAATTGTTCTTTTTCATAAGGCTTAAACAAAAAAGAATGACCTGGTTTTAATTTCTCTATTTCGCTGAAAATAGATTTATTTCTTGGCATATAACCATATGTAAAATAATAATCTAGAGATTCTATGCTTATATCGGTTCTAATATTTGTTGAAGCTTTAATAGATTTTATTTCAGAACCCCAAACAAATTTTTCTTTGTCAATGTAATAGTAAAGTGGTTTAATTCCAAATCTGTCTCTTGCCCCAAAAAGAAGTTTTTGTTTATCATCCCAAATAACAAAAGCAAACATACCTCGCAAATAATCAACACATTTTTCCCCATACTCTTGATAAAGATGAACTATAACTTCTGTATCTGTGTGGGTTTTAAACCTATATCCTTTATTTCTTAATTCGGATCTTAATTCTTTAAAATTATAAATCTCTCCATTAAAAGTAATCCATATTGTTTCTTCATGGTTAGACATTGGCTGATGACCAGTTTTTAAATCTATAATACTTAGTCGTCTAAACCCCAAACCAACATTTTCATTAATATAATAACCTTTATCATCAGGACCTCGATGTTTGATCATGTATGTCATTCTATTTAATTCATTCAAAGAAACCTTCTGGTTTTTATCAAAATATATTTTACCTGTTATCCCACACATTTGCTAAATGAATTTTCAATAAAACTTATAATTTTTTTTGTCTGACTTATATTATTAAAATGAATTTTTGCAACTTCTCTACCTCTTAAGCCTACTTCCTTAGCCTTTGGGTAATTTTCAATAATCTCAAGCATTTTATTTTTTAAACTTAAAACATCTCCAGGAATGGCAATGAAAGAATTCTTGGAATCTGTTAAATAATCAGGAATCTCTCCTACACTTGTAACTAATGTTGGATTTCCAGTCGCCAGATATTCACCAAGTTTAGTGGGGAATCCATTTTGAGCCTGAATACTGTCAGGTCTTGGTAATACTAATATTCTAGCATTTTTTATTTTACTTGTTATAACATCCCTAGAAACTCTACCCATAAAATAAACAGATTGGGTTATTTCTAATTGTTTCACCATCTCATAATATTTCTGCATTTTTTCTTTTGAATGTGCAGATCCATATAGGTGCAATTCATAATTATTATGCTTTTTTACAACTTTTGCAAATGCATTAATTAAAATATCTATACCATCTTTACTATCATCCAAAATCCCAGTATAAATAATTTGATCTGTTTTTTCATTACTTTTTTTTAAACCATTTTCAAATCTATCTAATTCTACTGTCATTGGTATTTGAATACATGGGGCTTTCGTTTTTGAACTAAAATATAAAATTAGTCTTTTCGTCATCAGTAAAAAACCATCAAATAATTTATAGTGAATCTTTCTAAATATATATTTAGAATGATAATTTTTATTATTTAAATATATATCTGGATACTCACTTTCTTCTTTTAGGAATATACCGTTAGATAATTTATTCACAAACCACAGTACCAAAGCTGAAGAAGTATTGCTTGAATAATATATTGATGCAGTTACATTATTAATACTGTTAATACTGAAAATAAAAAGTGAAATTAAAGATGTTAATTTATGAAATCTCCTCAAGATAAAGTTATTAGACTTTACAGTACTTCCTGAAAGGTAAATAAATCGAATCCCTTGATAATATCCTTCTGCCTTCAAATTAAATATATTATCAGCATTCTCAGTACTATTCATACATATTACCTCAACTTGCTTGCCATTCTCAATAAATCCTTTGGCATAAGAAATAATTCTATTTGTGGCAGCCATTCCATAAGGAAATGGGGTCGTAGTAAAAATTAATATTTTTTCAACTTTCATAAATTCCCCACCATTTATTACTTAATTTGGCATTTCCCATTATTAATTTTAAAACACGCCAAGATGTATTTTCAATAGTATATTCAAATGGGATTTGCTGATAACTCCCTAATTTTTGCTCTTCAATTACTGTATGAATTGAATTTAAAATGGTATCGGTATCAAATCCCGTTAAAACTATTGTCCCAGTATCCTGAGCTTCTGGTCTTTCCATGCTTTGCCTTATACTTATAGCTGGAAAAGATAATATCGCTGATTCTTCATTAATAGTACCACTATCAGAAATAACACATAATGATTCTTTTTGCAATTTTACATAATCAAAAAAACCAAAAGGTTTTAGAAATTGAATCCTCTTATCAATAGTTTTATTCTTTAATGATTCTAATCTTTTTAGAGTACGTGGATGTGTTGAAACTACAACAGGAATTTCATAGTTTTCTGCTAATTTGTTTAAAATATCTAAAATTTGTATTAAATGCTTAGGGTTATCTACATTTTCTTCTCGATGAACTGAAACAATAAAAAACTCTTTCCTTTGTAACTCAAGTTTATCAAGAATACTTGAAGCACTTATTTTTTCTTTATTATCATTTAGTACTTCATACATTGGCGAACCTGTCAAATAAATTCTTCTATGCGGAAGCCCTTCACTCAATAAATGTCGTCTTGCATGTTCTGTATATACCAAATTAAAATCAGCCAGATGGTCAATTATTCTACGATTAATTTCTTCAGGAACATTCAAATCAAAACTACGGTTTCCAGCTTCCATATGAAATATAGGAATACGCATTCTTTTAGCAATAACACCTGCAATACTTGAATTTGTATCTCCTAAAATTAAAACTGCATCGGGTTTTTCTTTCTTAAAAACTTCTTCACTTTTAATTAAAATTTCTCCCAGAACGTGTCCGAGTGATGAAGTATCTACACCCAAAAAATAATCAGGTTTTCGTAATCCTAATTCTTTAAAAAATATTTCATTTAACTCATAATCATAATTTTGACCTGTGTGAATAATTATTTGATTTAGATATTTATCTAAGAGTTTTATTGTTGAACTTAACCTAATAATTTCTGGTCGAGTTCCCATTATCGTAGCTACTTTTAATTTTTTATAATCCATTCATTATTTTGTTTGATAAATCCTCAGAAAAGATTTCTGCACCAGATTGATTCATATGAAGCTGATCTTTAAAATATTTAGGGTCTTTATATAATCTAAAAAAATCAGAATAATCATAAAATTCTAAATTATTTGCATAAAAAATTTCTTTAAACCGATTTATAATTATATTATTACTATCATATTTGAGGTATGTTGGGGATACTACTCCAATTAACTTTATATTATATAAGTTACATATTGATATTATCTTTTTTAAGTAAATTAGTTTATTTGGGTCTATTTGTTCATTTCGAAAATTAAAAGGTGCAAAATTCATTTCATTAATTTTGCTGTTTAGAGGTTCAAATCCATTATTATCATCAACTTTTTTTCCAAAATTACTTCTAAAAAGGTTATATAGTGTTGAATTATACAAATACATATTTGAAATCACTTCTAATTTTGAAAATTTAGGATCCAATCTAATTATTTCTTGAAAAGAATTGTAATCTTTATAATAGGGTAATAACATATTTAATTTGGTATAAGATTTATCATCAACTATTACATTTGGAGACAAATCAATAATAACAACTTTTGGAGAATGAATTTTTACTTGTTCGTTCAAAATTGCATAATTATAAAAAAGACCATAACCTCCTAACCCTGTATTATAACAAGAAAGTTCTGTGTTTTTTGATAGTATATTCGGATTGTAATGATGCATTGCTCTAGAGCTTCCCAGAATAAGTAATTCAGAGTTTGACCTTAAACTATTATTAATTTTACCATAAGTACCAGACGAAATCTTTTGAAATTGTCTTTTCAACAAATTCCCATCAACAACATCTACAAATAAAATTGTACTAATAAAAAGAATAATATATTTAATATTTGAATTCTTCATTAAAATTGGAAATAAATAAATTGACCTCCATTAAAAACACCAATAGAAAGAATAACACAAACTAAAAAAGCAAAATAAAGTACTACTTTACTATTTAATTTTGAATTTAAAATAATTGAATCTTTGTTTTTTTCAATAAAATAATCATTGATAAATAATATTATTAACCCTATTAAACCATAAAAAAAAACTTTATAATCAACAAAAATATCTGAACTGATATCCCCAATATTTTTTATGATATAAAAAGCTTCTGTTACATTATTTGCTCTAAAAAAAATCCAAGCAAAATCAACAAGAATAAAAATAATTATTACTCGAAAAACTCTTTCAATACCTTTCTGTTTTCCTTTTTCCTTTAGTTTAAAGAAATTTTCTGTCATGATATATAAACCATGTAAACCTCCCCAAATTATAAAAGTCCAGTTTGCTCCATGCCATAAACCACTTACCAAAAAAGTTAAAAACAAATTCAAATACCATCTTGGAACACTAACTCTACTACCCCCCAAGGGTATATAAAAATAATCTCTAAACCATGTAGATAAAGAAATATGCCATCTATGCCAGAAATCACTTATTGAACTAGCAAAATAAGGCCTGTTAAAATTTGTCATTAATTTAAAACCCATTATTCTGGCTATTCCAATTGCAATGCTTGAATACCCTGCGAAGTCTCCAAAAATTTGAAAGGCAAAAAGAAAGGTTGCAATAACAAATGTAACACCTGAATTATGATAAACATTGTTATAAACAGAATCAACATATAATGCTAATCTATCGGCAATTACGAGTTTCATGAAATAACCTAGAATGACCCATTTAAACCCAATAACAAAATTCTCCAATGATATTTTGTGTTTTACCTTAAATTGGGGTAACAATCGAGTACTTCTTTCTATCGGTCCAGCAACCAATTGAGGAAAAAACGAAACATATAGTGCATAAATTCCAAAATGTCTTTCTGTTTTTATAAGCCCATTATAAACATCTATAGAATAGCTAAGTGTTTGAAACGTATAAAAAGAAATTCCAACAGGTAATAATATTTTTAAATAAGGGATTCGTACATCTTGATCTTGATTAGTAATATCTAAAACCGAATTAATAAAAGATCCGAAAAAATTAAAATATTTATAAAAAAATAAAACTCCTAAGCTTGCAACAATTGAAATAATTAAATATATTTTCTTCTCTTTATTACTGTAAGATTTCTCAATTTGAATTGCTGATACATAGGAAACTACAGTTGTAAATAAAATTAAAAAAACATAGTTCACATTCCAACTCATATAGAAATAATAACTGGAAATTAGAAGTATTGCCCATCGCCATCTATATGGAGAAAGAAAATATAGTAATAGAACTATCGTATAGAAATATATAAAGTGGATAGAATTAAATAACATCTTTTATAGCCTAAACTTTTTCAAAATAAGTATCTGGATCTTCTTGATTATACGGTTCATTGATCCAAAATAAAGTTACTAATTCATCTTCTCCAATATTGAGAATATTATGAGTTGTCCAGATAGGCATATCTACAAATGAGGGATTATCCTCGTCCAATTCATAATTAACAACTTTTCCCGTACCTATTCTTCTTAACTGAATTAACGCCTTACCTTTAATTACCGCAAATCTTTCTGCTTTACGGGTATGATAGTGATTTCCCCTGGTTATCCCTGGTTTTGTTGTAGAATATGAAAATTGACCAGAACTATTTGTTTTGGCTATTTCAACAAAGATTCCTCTATTGTCTTCATGTTTTGTATAATGAAATGGATAATGATTTTCATCTATATAAGTTCGAAAAGTATTAAAAAAATCTTTTTCAAATCCTTTAGTTAAATCGGGAAAAATACCTTTTTTAAAATATATCTCTTTGAAATTATCTAAAACTGATAGTATTTCTGAAACCTTGGCATTGTATTGATAAGGAACCAAATATCTATCTATTTTTATTTCTTTTGATTTGTATTGTTCTCTTATCTTGTCAATAATTTCTTCAACTAACTTGTGTACATAAATTAATTCTAATTCTCCATCTATATTAATCTTTGGAATCTCATTATGAGTTAATTTATAACAGAATGTAGCAACGACCGAATTATAATTAGGTTTTCCAAAAGCGCCAAAAACATTAGGTATAATTAATCCTGTAAATCCTGCTTTATTCTCCTCTGCCCATTTTTCTAATAATTCTCTTCCTTTAAATTTCGATTTACCGTAAGCATTATCTCTTTTTTCCTGTATGGAGGAAGAAAATAAAATATGAGGCTTAGAGTTAGAATGATTACAGGCTTTTATAAGTTGTTCAACTAACTTAACATTAGTGTCATATAAAACCTTATCGTCTTTATGTCGATTCATAGCTGCTAAATGAACAATTGCATCACATTTTAAAACAAAATCATTTAATGAATCTTTAGATAGAAAATATTCATCTTTAAAATCAATAACTTTGAATCTATCATTCAATTTTAAAAAATTATATAGATGTGTACCCACAAAACCATCCTGCCCAGTTATACCTACTTTTATTCTATCCATTTATAATTTAACATTCTCTAATTAAGTTATATTCAAATCTTCTTTGATAATTTCTAGTTTTAATAAAAGATTTTTTGTTGCCTCAATGTCTAATCTTACAGTATTATGTGAATGGTACTCTTCTATCTTTGCCATATCCACATGTCCTTCAGAAAAGAATTGATTATAGTTTAAATCTCGATTATCGGCAGGAATTCGGAAATAATTTTTCATGTCTTCTGCCTTAATCATTTCTTCTCGATTTACTAAAGATTCATACAATTTCTCTCCATGCCGAGTACCAATAATCGATATTTCGCTCTTAGAATTGTATAACTCAATTAAAGATTTTGCCAAAACCTCAATCGTAGATGCTGGAGATTTTTGCACAAAAATATCTCCTTGATTTCCGTGCTCAAAAGCAAATAAAACCAAATCAACAGCATCTTCAAGTGTCATCATAAAGCGTGTCATTTTAGGATCGGTTATAGTTAAGTTCTTACCATGCTTTAATTGATCTATAAAAAGTGGAATTACTGAACCTCTACTAGCCATAACATTTCCATAACGTGTACCACATAATACGGAGCTCATTGCATTACGAGATTTTGCCACCATAACTTTTTCCATTAATGCTTTTGTAATACCCATTGCATTAATAGGATAAACAGCTTTATCAGTACTTAGAATTATTACTCTTTTAACATTATTGTTAATTGCTGCTTCTAATACATTTTCAGTACCTAAAACATTAGTTTTTACTGCCTCTATCGGAAAAAATTCACATGACGGTACCTGTTTTAAAGCAGCTGCATGAAAAATATAATCAACACCATTCACAACATTATCTACTGATCGTTGATCGCGGACATCTCCAATATAAAATTTAACTTTTGAATTATTTAGTTGTTTTCTTAAATCATCTTGCTTTTTTTCATCCCTACTAAATATTCTAATTTCTTTAAATTTATCTAACTTTATAAATCTATTTAATACTGCATTTCCAAATGAACCAGTACCGCCTGTTATTAAAAGTATTTTATTTTTGAACATTTAAATTGATTTTATTTATTATGATTTATACTTAATTTCCCTGCAAAATTTAAAAAGTCTATGCACCCATTTCTAAAAATACCATCCTATATCTGTCTTTGGTATATATACTATATATAAATCTGCATCCTAATATAAAAATACATTGTTATTTTCCACTGTAATTTCTTTTTAAGCATTTTATAAATTTATTAATTGAATTTATAGCTTTTGAGTTTTAACATATATCTGAAATATTTACTTTTTATAGTTCGTATTGAATTGTCTGCCACACTCACAATAAAGTGCTAATAAATTCTAGTTTCTATCATTTTACTCTCACAATTTACAGTTAAAGGTTAACTTTTGATCTACTTATAAACTTGTCTTATTTTTGAGGTATATTACAAGTCTATTTTTTTATAAAAAATACCTTTTAAAATATTACAACAATTCTATCTATTAATTTCAAAATATTTGAAAAAAATTTTATGATTTAAAAATAATTTATAATTCTCCTCAAGCCATTTTTCATCCTTATCCCACCACTTTGTTGATCTAATTTTGTTAATTAATTTTTTATCAATTCTAAACTTAATATGTTTAGCTGGTATTCCTCCAACTATTTCATATGGTTTTACATTTTTGGTAACAATTGCACCTGCTGCCACAATTGCACCATCACCAATATTTACTCCCCCCATAATTATAACGTTACCACCAATCCAAACATCATTACCCAAAACTATTTCTTCATATTCTTTAAATTGATTTTTATTTGCAAAGGTTTTAAAAACTTTGTTGTTTGAATAAAATGCAGGATGTGTAGATATTAAATTTGTTGGATGTTTACCCATTCCAAACTGCACATCAGGTCCAATAGAACAAAACTTTCCAATTTTTGTATGGTTTATGATTGTATTTGCATTTACATAACTATGATTACCAATTTCAGAATTTTTTAGTCTAACCTTTGAGCCTAAATAAACATGGTAACCAATTAAAGAATCCTTAATTGAAACATAAATTCCCAAAAATAGAGATTTATCTTTATATTTATTTAATAGTTTATTCCTTTTATAATGAACATAAATTAAATATGGTTTTAAGATATATGAAAAATACTTTTTATTTATTCCAAATACCATAAGCTTTTTTATTAAGAATTTTATAATATTGATATGGTGCTATAATAGGTGAATAAAAATTTGCTAGAATAGAAGCAATTACAACGCTTTCTACACCCCAATTTAAATATTTTATAAAAAAGAACGCTATCGGAACAAATAGAATAGCACCTATTAAAAGTGAATACATTTGAATTGTAATTTTTCCAACACCATTAATAAACATATTAAATATTCCACCAAAAGAAAATAGTAAAAAATATATAATTAATAAAATTTTCAGTTTTTTCGATATCAGCATTGTTTTCATTTTATCTTCTCCTATCCAAAAAGCAAAAAAAGAGTCTGAAATTATGAATAATATCACTGCTAAAACAACCAAGCCAAGCCAAATATATAAAAGGTTTTTAATCGTTTTTTTTACCCAAACCAAATCTTTGATTACCCAAGCTTCAGTAAACGCAGCCCAAAAAGGTGAAACTATAATTGTAAACAACATTGTAATCACAGAAAATAACTTATAAGCTAAATTAAATGGAGTAACTTCTGCTGGACCATAAAACTGAGTAATTATTATATTTGATGACTGAAACATTATTAATGCAGATATCTGAATTAAAAAAAATTTGAGTCCCAAATTTAAAAGATCTTTTCCATAACTAAAGTCAATGAAATTTATTGAAGGTGCAATCTTTTTGTAATCAGTTTTATAAAAATAAATTGTTGCAACAATAAGTACAATTATTGGAGAAACACTTAATACCCATCCCAAATAAATTAATGAGCCATTTGTTGTTTTAGTTAAAATAAATATAAATATTAGCGATAGTAAATTTCCTATTGGACCAAAAGAATTTGCAATTGCAGGGCGTTGATCGGCAATTAAGACAATGCTAATAAGTTTTATTACAAACTGGAGGAAAAAAAAATTAAAAACAATTAAAACTAAAATACTTAATTCTTTCGAAAGAAGTTTGTCAGTATTTAAGATAATTGTCCAATCAATAAATGAATTTCCAATAAAAAAAATTATGGCAACAATACTAATAACTATAGCTAAAATACTATAGGTTGTACTTACATAAATTTTAGCCAAATCATAATCTTTAAGGGCAAGTGCTTCAGCTAATTTATTCTTTAATCCACTCCCTAAGCCTATTTCGAAAAATGCAAACCATGTTAAAAATGAGGAAAGGGTAAGCCATATTCCATATTTTGTTTGATCTAAATAATCTAAGGTTATCCTTATTATCAAAAACCCAATTATTATACTTATACCTTTAATTATAAGTGATGCAACAATATTTTTTTTGGCTTTAACAGTTCGCTTATGCCCTTTAAAAAAAATAACTATTTTTTCAAACATATAAAGATTTCTTAACTACTTTATCTTGAAGATTATATTTATTAACCATTAATACAATAATTAATCCCATTTCAAAAAAACTAAAAGTAACTAAAGTAAGATTAGCCATTGCAACACCTAATATACTTAAAAAAGGTGCCCAGACGCCTGTAGTTTTAGCATCTTTATACATTTTTTTTAATAATAGATATAGAAAGGTTAAAAATAAAAAACCACCTATTAAACCATACATATAAAATAATGACAAATATCCTATATGAATTTGAGAAGAATGACCACCTAGGGCTGAACGTAACTGATAGTCTTGTTTTCCTGTTCCACCCATCCCATATTTAATACTTCCATGGCCAAAAACAGGATTATTCAAATATAATTTTTTAAATACTTTGATTGCTAATATACGTGTTGAGGCAGATTTATGCCCTTCAGATTTATCACTTTCTAAAATTCTTTTAGTCATTATCTTATCAACATTTACACCAATTGAATTCAGAGATTTATAAGTTATAAAGGCAAAAATTGGGATTAATAACGATAATTTTACTATTTGTTTTATTTTATATTTATTATGTATTAAAATTATTACAAAAACTAGTGATGTATTTAGCATTAACCATCTTGCCTTTGAAAGAAATGCATAAATAATTGCCATAAATAGCCAAATTAAAACCTTTTTCTTTTTCTTATACAAACTTTCCACAACCCATATCAATATTGGTAAATAACTTAAACCAAATGAAAGAAAAGTTAAATAGGAATAAATTGATTTTAATCTAATTTTATTCACACCTGATAAAAAAGAATGATCTAATTTTTCATTATTATTCATATAAAAATCCTGATCATATACCTGTTGAACAATAATCACAACAAAAGCTATAATCAAAATATATTTACTCAACCTAAATATATATCTGTAATATTTTTTTGAAATTGGTAAATTTTCAATAATTAGCATGAAAAAGAAAGCCCCTATTAATGGATTAGAAAACAGATAAATAATTTTAAAATCTCTTTCTAATTGTATAAATGCTGAATAAAATACATAAAGAATAAATAAAAAATAAAAAATTAAATATTTTGGAATTATAATTGGTTGTTTTTTATCTTTAAAAACAAAAATTAATATTACACCTATAAAGGATAATAATTGCATTAATCCCATAAAAGATAAAGGTGTATCTATATAAGTAAATACGAAAAATGATAAAAACGGAGAAATTACTAAAAGAAAAATAATAAATCTATTATATCTGTATCCAATATTTTCCAATTTAATTCAAGTTTTAAAAAGATCTACTAATATTATAAATCATATATTCTAAGAAGGTGACTAAAGATTAATCCTTGAAAAGGACATCAAGAACATCCTATCAAATTATTAATTTTCATCATCAAATAAAGATATTAGAATTTCGAAATTTATATTTGCTTCTTAAATCATGATTTGCTAATCCTTGTCCAATATTATATATGATGTATTTTAAAAATACAAAGGCATAGCCAAAAAAACATCACCATCAGTTAAGCAAGTGATTTTGAAAATGAAATAAATAAATTCAAAAAATTAATTATTTAGTTTAAAAGGATGATTTAGCAAAGGAAATTTTACTAAAGGGTGATAATCTCCTTTTAAAGCACTAATCTCTGTATTTCGAATCTTATGTACAATATCAATGGATTGTCTGGCTTCATCTAGTCCAAAACCATTTCCATCTATAATATTTTGATAACTTTTAGTATGTAGATCAAAAAAACCATCACTAAATTCAATTTCTTCTCCATCAACCGTGATGGAACGATAAGTTCTTTTTCCTTTTTCTTTAATATCTTTTGGTAATACTTTATCATTAATAGATAAGAACCATCGTACCCTTGCTTTTTCAAATTCTAAATATCCTGCAGCTCTGTCATGTGTGTGCAAATGAACCGTATTATGCTTTACTTTTCCAAATACCCAGGATAGCATGTCATAAAAATGAATTCCAATATTTGTTGCAATTCCTCCTGATTTTGTAACATCACCTTTCCATGAAGTATAATACCAGTTACCTCTTGAAGTAAGATAAGTTAGATCAACATCATAAATTTTATCTTTAGGCCCATTATCTATTTTCTTTTTTAAAGCAATGATACTTGGATGTAATCGCAATTGCAGGATAGTATATACTTTTTTTTGATACTCTTTTTCAATATTCTCCAAAGCATCAATATTCCATGGATTTAAAACGAGTGGTTTTTCACAAATGGCATCTGCTCCGCTTCTTAATGCCATACGTATATGGGAATCATGTAAATAATTTGGTGTACATATACTCACATAATCAAATTTAATATTTTTCTTTCTCCTTAGCTTTTCTACATGCCGATCAAACCGTTCAAATTCAACAAAAAATGAAGCATCAGGAAAATAGCTATCCATAATACCAACACTGTCAAATTTATCTAAAGCAACCAATAAATTATTTCCTGTATCTTTTATTGCTCTTAGGTGACGTACAGCCACATAGCCACCTACACCAATCATTGCAAAATTTTTCATATATATTTTATTTATTGAACTCGAATAACACGAGTTAAACTGATTTATTCTATTATTATATTGTAATCCTATATTCAAAACTGATTACTGCTACTGATACTGTTTACTCACAAACACGGCTTCGCCCTTCTCAGTCCCAAACTGTTTCTGACATTCTTCTTTAGGGCCCAGTTTACAGTAAGGCAGGTTTTCCTTCCTCATCCTCAACTATTGAATAGCACTAATTTAATACTAATAATGCGAATCAAGGGTTAAAATATTAGAGTAATAAAAGCCACAGCTAATCTTCCATACACATGAACTAGTAATCCTTTAGTTGATCGGACTTTGCTAGCTTTTTGAATATCAGATTTTTCAATTAACCAATTAAATAATGATTCTATCGGTTGTCTTACTCGTGATACAGCTTTAGAATACAAATCATTAGCTGCTCTGTCAAATTTCTTTAATACTTCAGGCATTCCTTTTACTCCTTTTACGGGCGTTAACATTTCTGAATTAAATTTATCTTTCATTTTTGTAAAGAAGTCATTATTGTTATAGATCTTATCTCCAAAAAATACTCGATCTTTAATTTCTGACCATGTCTGTTTATATAAAGAAAGGTCATTGACAGATGCAGCTGTAAACAGTATTTGTTCAGGATGTGGGAGTTTACCAATCCTACGAAAGCCTAAAGCATGAAGTTTTAAACCATAATAATAAAATCCTTTTGTTGAATTATA
>DAOUPQ010000010.1 GCA_030626085.1 Flavobacteriia bacterium | reverse complement strand
TGGTAGCCATGGGTACTTCTTTAGCCGATAGAGCATGGGATAGAGAAAGTGCTGTTTATCGAGTTGCGGGTGTGGTAAATGTTGTTGGAGGCTGGTTTTTTACAGCTTTGGCTGCCTTTATAACTTCGGCTGTTTTTGCATTTCTTATTCATACAGGTGGTATAACTGCCATTGCTCTAATTTTGACTTTGGTTTTCTTTTTAATTATACGAAATTTTATCAATCACAAAAAAGAAGAGAAAGAGAAAAAAGAGAAAAAAATAATTAAAAAAGCCGAATTAATTACTGTTAATGAAGTAATTGAAGAAACTTCTGACCATATTTCAGAAGTAGTAAGGAGGGTAAATAAATTGTATTCAAGTGTTGTAAATGACCTATCATCCCATGATTTGAATAAGTTGAAAAAAACTGAAAAACGTATTAATAAATTGAATAAAGAAGTTGATGTATTAAAAGATGGTGCTTTTTATTTTATAAGGTCTTTAGATGAATCTTCTGTTGAAGCAAGTAGATTTTACCTTTTAATTTTAGGATATTTACAAGATATATCACAATCAATCAGCTACATATCAAAAGCTAGTTACAAACACGTTAACAACAATCATAAAAACCTTAAAAAAAGTCAAATTAATGATCTGAATATTATTGATAAACAATTAAGCGAAATGTTATCTGAAATTGAAAATACTTTTGTAGAGAGGAAATTTGAAAATATTAGTGCCATAATTTCTGAAAAACAAAAATTATTCGAACATGTTTCCGAATCTATTGAAAAACAAATCAAACGAATACGTACCGAGGAGTCAAGTCCAAAAAATACAACATTATATTTTGGTAATTTACTTGAAACAAAGGATCTTATTCAGGCAATTATGCACTTATTAGAACTATTTCAAGAATTTGATCTTAATATGAGAAAAGCAAAGATTAAAATATAATTTTTATAAATAATTATTAAAGATGAAGATAAAAGGACTGTGAACTAGTGGCAGTCTTTTTATATTATATATACTGTTTAACCAAACTAATTAAAGTATTCGCATCTTGCATACCGGTTTGGCGCCATTTCATTTCGCCTTTCTTGTAGATAATAAATGTTGTATTTCCTTTAATCCGGAGCGCAGTTGCTAAAGAATCATTTTTTAAAATATCAATTTTAACGATTCTGGCATTATCTCCTAAAACTTCAGCAACTTCGCGTAATACTGAATGAATACCATCAAATTCTTTATCCTTCCCCGAGTAAAAATCAATCAAAGTAGGAGTATTTGATTTTATAAGTTCGCCAAACTTAGTCATATAAATATTTTTTGTGCTACAAATACAAATATAACATATTTAATCGATTAGCACTTTTATCATTCTTAAAAATTATTTAGAATACATTATTTTTTTCTTTACCTTACAAAAGCAAATCATTTGATTATTTTTACAAAAAAAATTAAGAAATAATATGGCCCAACAAAAACGTGTTTTTTTATTAGATGCTTTCGCATTAATTTTTAGAGGATATTACGCTTTAATTAAAAATCCCAGAATTAATTCCAAAGGAATGGATACTTCGGCAATTTTGGGTTTTATGAATTCATTAATGGATGTTATCAGAAGAGAAAAACCTGACCACTTAGCTGTTGCTTTTGATAAAGGTGGATCTCATATTAGAACTGAAGCTTTTCCTGAATACAAATCTAATCGTCAGGAAACTCCCGAAGCTATAAAAATAGCCATTCCATACATTTATGAAATTTTAAAAGCAATGCATATTCCTATCATCGAAAAAGAAGGAATTGAAGCTGATGATCTGATTGGAACACTTTCTACACAAGCTGAAAAAGCCGGTTATCAAACCTATATGGTAACTCCCGATAAGGATTTTGCACAATTGGTTACTGATAATGTTTTTATGTACAAACCGTCAAGAATGGGAAACGGAATTGAGATCTGGGGTGTTGATAAGGTAAAAGAAGTTTTTGAGATAGATGATCCTAAACAAGTGATTGATTTCTTGGGTATGAAAGGAGATGCAGTAGATAATATTCCGGGGCTACCTGGTGTTGGTGATAAAACAGCTAAAAAATTTCTCAAACAATACGGTAGTATGGAAAATCTTTTAGCACATACACATGAACTAAAAGGTAAAATGAAAGAAAACGTTGAAAAATATGCTGAACAGGGCATACTCTCAAAACAACTGGCTACTATTATTCTGGATTGCCCCGTGGAGTTTCATGAAGAGGATTTTGAATTAAATACTCCGGATTTTCAAAAAGTTACAGAACTTTTTCAGGAATTAGAATTTAGAAGATTATTAGAAAATATGCATAGAACTTTTGCATCTTCCAATACTTCTGAAAAAACCCAACAAAAAAACATAATACCTCCAAAAATTGATAATAAACAACAACAAACAACAGGACAATTAGATATTTTCGCCTCACACAATGATTCAACCGAAAAAGAAACATCAATTTCTGGATATTTTACAGCTGAAAATACTAATCACTTCTATCAATATGTCAATACATCAACAGCTCAAAAAATTCTATTAAAAAAATTATTACAACAGAATTCCGTTTGCTTTGATACAGAAACCACAGGTTTAAATACTTTAACTGCTGAATTGGTGGGTATTGCATTTTCATATGAAAAAGGAAAAGGATATTACCTTCCATTTCCTGAAAACAAAGAAGAAACACAGACCTTATTAGATACTTTTAAACCTTTTTTTGAAGATAAAAAAATTGAAAAACTTGGCCAAAATTTAAAATATGATATTAAAATTTTACATAATTATGACATTACAGTAGAAGGAAAAAAATTTGATACTATGCTAGCGCATTATCTGATCAATCCTGATATGCGGCATAATATGAATGTTTTAGCAGAGACTTATCTTAAATATCAACCTATACCTATCGAAACTTTAATCGGTAAAAAAGGTAAGAACCAAGGTTCTATGCGAAATGTTGACATTGAAAAACAAACTGAATACGCTGTTGAAGATGCTGATATTACATGGCAATTAAAACAAATTTTTGAAAAAGAATTAGAGAAAAATAATTTAACCAAACTATTCCAAGAAATTGAAATACCATTGATAGATGTTTTAGCAGGTATGGAAATGGAGGGTATTAAATTAGATACTGATTTTTTAAATTCACTATCTGAAGATCTAACCAAAGATATTTTAGATCTTGAGGAAAATATATATGCTCAGGCCGATTATGAATTTAACCTGGCTTCACCAAAACAATTGGGCATTGTATTATTTGAACATTTAAAATTAATTGACAAACCAAAAAAAACCAAAACTGGACAATATGCTACAGGAGAAGAAATATTGTCAAAATTAGCACCAAAACATGAAATTGTTGCCAATATTTTAAAATGGAGGGGTCTCGTAAAATTAAAAAATACTTATGTAGATGCTTTACCAAACGAGGTAAATAAAAAAACCGGTAGAATCCATACAACTTTTAGTCAGGCAGTTGCAGCAACCGGTAGATTAAGTTCAAACAAGCCCAACTTACAAAATATTCCTATTCGTACAAAAAGAGGGAAACAGGTAAGAAAAGCATTTGTTCCGCGAGATGAGAATTATACTTTACTTGCAGCCGATTATTCACAAATTGAATTGCGTTTAATTGCCGAAATGAGCGGTGATGAAGAAATGAAAGCTTCCTTTTTACGTGGTGAAGATATTCACAGATCAACAGCCGCTAAAGTTTTTAATGTTTCTTTAGATGAAGTTACTCGCGAACAAAGGAGTCATGCTAAAACAGTGAATTTTGGAATTATATACGGTGTATCTGCTTTTGGATTGAGCCAGCAAACCAATCTAAGCAGGAAAGATTCTAAGGAATTGATAGATACTTATTATAAAACCTACCCAACTCTAAAAGCTTTTATTTCAAAACAAATTGATTTTGCACGAGAACACGGTTATGTAGAAACAGTTTTAGGTAGAAGACGATATTTAAATAACATTAATTCTAGAAATTCAATAGTTAGATCGGGAGATGAACGCAATGCAGTAAACGCCCCAATTCAAGGGAGTGCCGCCGACATTATTAAAATTGCAATGATCAATATTCATAAAATTCTGGAAAATGATAATTACAAATCTAAAATGTTATTGCAAGTACATGATGAATTGGTTTTTGATATTCATAATGATGAGCTTGAAAAACTTAAACCGATCATTAAAAAGGAAATGGAAAACGCATATCAATTGTCCATCCCTTTAGTAGTAGATCTGGGTGAAGGTAATAATTGGTTAGAAGCACATTAGTGTATTGAGTTCTGGGTTTCAAGTTTTTACTCTAAACTATAACAATTAAAAAATATACCTATAAGTAATTTTGATCAGATATGTATTTTCAGGTTTTTGCTGAATAATTTCATTATCAATATTTTCCCATAATCTATCATTCGGATCACCAAATCCTGTTGTACCCTGTGACCATACAAGATAGATTTCTGATCCGGGAATATATTCCCATCTGACTACCAGATTTGATCTGTATTGAACAAATGCAAAATCAGGATCATCAAAAGAATAATCAATTAACCCATCATTATTCTCATCAACTTTATAGGTTCTGTCATTAATTTTTATCTGGTTCTCATCATAAAGATTAAATTAAAAAAATTACTGAGATTATCATTTTTTTATAATAAAATTTACATGAAAAAAGATTACAAAAAATCTGTAAAATCCTGTTTGCTAAACAAATAATTAATTGTACTTTTGCAAACTCTTTCGAGAAAAGAGAAACAGAAGTTTAATCATTAACAAAGAATTTAATTGTGGATACATTAAGTTACAAAACAGTATCAGCTAATAAGAACACCGTTACTAAAGAATGGGTTTTGGTTGATGCAGACGGTCAAACGTTGGGTCGTCTAGCCTCTAAGGTAGCAATGCTAATAAGGGGTAAGTACAAAACTAACTACACGCCTCATGTCGATTGTGGGGACAACGTGGTTATTATCAACGCAGACAAAATAAAATTATCCGGAAACAAATGGACTGACAAAATTTACATTCGTCATACAGGTTATCCCGGAGGTCAAAGAAAGCTTACTGCTAATGAATTGTTTTCTAAGGATCCGATTCGACTAGTAGAAAAAGCCGTAAAAGGTATGTTACCAAAAAATAAACTCGGTAGCGCTTTGTTTAGAAACCTTTATGTTTATTCGGGTGGAGAACACAAACAAGAAGCGCAAAATCCAAAAACTATTAACCTAAACGATATCAAATAATATGGATACTATACATAAAATTGGTAGAAGAAAAACTGCAGTTGCCCGTGTTTATATCACTAAAGGTAAAGGTAACATCACCATAAACGAAAGAGCATTTGAAAATTATTTCACTACAGATACTTTAAAATACAAAGTAATGCAGCCTCTAACATTAACTGAGAACCTAGATTCTTTTGATATTAAAGTTAATGTATTTGGTGGCGGTGTAACTGGTCAGGCCGAAGCAATTCGTTTGGCAATTTCCCGAGCCATGGTTGAATTAGATGAAGAAAATAAAAGTATTCTAAAATCAGACGGATTACTTACAAGAGATCCAAGAATGGTTGAACGTAAAAAATTCGGTCAGAAAAAAGCTCGTAAGAAATTCCAATTCTCTAAACGTTAATACTCATCCTGAATTTATTTCAGGATATGTATTTTTTCTGAAATATTCAAAAAATATTAAAATATTAATAAAAAGTTGTTGTAAAAGTCTAGCATCCAAATATTTAAGATCGGAAAAATCGCTACTTATTTATTGCTACTAAAACGGAACGTAAACAAAAAAATTATGACAAATATTGAAATAAAAGAATTGATCGAATCTGGTGTTCATTTTGGACATTTGACAAGAAAATGGAATCCAAATATGGCTCCATTCATTTATACAGAACGTAAAGGAATTCACATTATTGATCTTTACAAAACTGTTGCTAAAATTGATGAAGCCTCAAAAGCTTTACAAAAGATTGCTGCTTCAGGAAGAAAAATATTATTTGTTTCCACAAAGAAACAAGCAAAAGATATAGTTGCTGATAAAGCACAAAGTGTAAATATGCCTTATATTACAGAAAGATGGCCAGGCGGAATGCTAACAAATTTTGTAACCATCCGTAAAGCTGTAAAAAAAATGGGGCTAATTGACAGGATGAAAAAAGATGGGTCTTTTGATGCGCTTTCAAAAAGAGAAAAATTACAGATCAATCGACAAAGAGCAAAATTAGAAAAGAATTTAGGTTCTATTACTGATATGACTCGCCTTCCGGGAGCAATAATGGTTGTTGATATCAAACGTGAGCATATTGCTGTTGCTGAAGCTCAAAAATTAAATATTCCAATTTTTGCAATGGTTGATACCAATTCTGATCCAAGAGCTATTGATTATGTAATTCCTTCAAATGATGATGCTTCAAAATCTATTGAAAAGATCTTATCTTATTTAACCAATGCTATAGCTGAAGGTTTAGAAGATCGAAAAACAAATAAAGAAGCAGCTAAAACTGAAGCAAAACCAAAAGTTGAAAAAGTTGATGTTAAAAAAACTGAAGCTGTAGCAACTAAAGAAGAAAAAAAATAACAATTAATAATAACTTATATATTATGGCAAAAATAACCGCTGCAGAAGTAAATAAACTTAGAAAAATGACCGGTGCAGGCATGATGGATTGTAAAAATGCATTGGTTGAAGCAGAAGGTGATGTTGATAACGCTATTAAAATTTTACGTAAAAAAGGTCAAAAAGTTGCTGCTAAAAGAGCCGACAGGGCTTCTAGTGAAGGTGCTGCAATAGCAAAAGTAAATAATTCTAATACTGTTGGATCTGTAATAGTTCTAGGTTGTGAAACTGATTTTGTTGGAAAAAATGAAAACTTTGTAGCATTAGCAAACAAACTTGCTGAAACTGCTATAAATTATAAAGACAAAGAATCATTCTTAAATGCAGATTTTGATGGAATGACTGTTGCCGATAAAATTATAGAGCAAACTGGAGTTATTGGTGAAAAACTAGAGATAACTGCTTTTGAAAGAATTGAAGCTCCTTTTGTTGGTTCATATATTCATGGAAATAAAATTGCAGCTATTATTGGTTTATCAGCTATAGTTGACAATGCTGATATTCTTACCAAAGATCTAGCAATGCAAGTTGCATCAATGGGTGCCACAACTTTATCATATAAAGATTTTGATCCTGAATTTATTGAAGCTGAAACTGAAGCTAGAATTGCGATAATTAAAAAAGAAAATATTGAACTGGGCAGATTAGGAAAAACACTAAAAAATGTGCCTAAATATATTTCTATGGCTCAATTAACTGATGAAGTCCTTGCTGAAGCTAAAGAAGCTGCAAAAGCAGAATTAAAAGCAGAAGGTAAGCCCGAACAAATTTGGGATAGAATTCTTCCCGGTAAATTAGAAAGATTTATTTCTGATAATACTACCCTAGATAATGAACAATGTTTGTTAGATCAAGAATTTATAAAAGATGCTAAAAAATCTGTTGTAGATTATGTGAATTCTTTTGGTGATGTTGAAGTTGTTAACTTTAAACGAGTTGCTTTAGGATAATCTTTTTTATTCAAAATTATTATTAAATTCCCGATATTAAAAAATATCGGGAATTTTTTTATACATCATTCAAATTCTGAATACCTAAAAGTAAATTTTGTTATATTTGTAAAACTTATTATTCTATATAAATACAAATGAAATATAAAAGAGTTCTGTTAAAACTTAGTGGTGAGGCATTGATGGGCGATCAACAATACGGGATTGATCCAAAACGCCTTTCTGATTACGCTCAGGAAATTAAAAAAATTGTTGACAAAGGAGTTGAAGTGGCTATTGTAATTGGTGGCGGAAATATCTTTAGGGGATTAACCGGAGTTAGTAACGGTATGGATAGAGTTCAGGGTGATTATATGGGAATGCTGGCTACAATAATTAATGGTTTAGCTTTACAAAGTGCCTTAGAAGAAGCCAAATTACAAACCAGACTTCTCACTTCAATTGAAATGAAGCAAATTGCAGAACCTTTTATTAAACGACGTGCTGTAAGGCATCTAGAAAAAGGTAGAGTAGTAATTTTTGGCGGAGGTACCGGAAACCCATATTTTACAACAGATACTGCAGCAGTTCTAAGAGCTATTGAAATAAATGCCGATGTAATTTTAAAAGGCACCAGAGTTAATGGTATATATACTTCTGATCCTGAAAAAAATCCTGATGCCATTAAGTATGATGAAATATCTTTTAAAGAGATGTTGCGTAAAGGTTTAAAAGTTATGGATATGACAGCTATAACTTTAAGTGAAGAAAATAAACTACCTATCATTGTATTTGATATGAATATAGAAGATAATTTAAATAAAGTTATTTCAGGAGAAAATATAGGTACAAAAGTTGATTTATAAATACATTGAATAGAATTTTTTAAAATAGTTAATCATGAATGAAGAACTTCAATTTATTTTAGACAGTACTAAAGAACAAATGCAAAGTGCAGTAACCCATCTTGAACATGAATTATCAAATATCAGGGCAGGGAAAGCTTCACCCATAATGCTAAAAAGTGTTACAGTTGACTATTATGGTGCAAGTACACCTTTAAGCCAGGTTGCGAATATAAATACTTTAGATGCTCATACTTTAACAGTACAACCATGGGAAAAATCATTGATAAATGAAATTGAAAAAGGCATCAGAAATGCAAATTTGGGCTTTAACCCGATGAATAATGGCGAAAGTGTTATCATAAATGTCCCGATTTTAACTGAAGAGCGTCGTAGGGATTTGTCTAAACAAGCAAAGAACCAAGTTGAATTTGCTAAAGTAAGCATCAGAAATGATAGAAAAGAAGCTAATGCTGAATTAAAAAAAATTGATATCTCTGAAGATTTACTTAAAAATTCAGAAATTGACATCCAAGAATTAACAGATAAATTTATTAAGATCATTGATGATCATTATGCAATTAAGGAAAAAGAAATAATGAAAGTTTAATTTCAATATTATTTTTCTGCTTGTTATACCTTTTTTAAAAAATAAATATACACATCTAATATTCTTGTTAATAAACAAGAATCAAAATACATAAGTGCTAATGAATTTTTGGGCTCGGGTAGCTAGATTTATATTAAAACGACGAATATTAATTTTGTTGGTTCTAACAGTCATAACTATTTTTATGGCTTCTAACATTAAATACATTCAATTTTCGCATAGTGAACCCAACTTATTACCCAAAAACCATGAAGAAAATATCAAGTATGAAGAATTTACAAAGATCTTTGGTGATGAAGGCAACTTAATAATTTTAGCTGTTAAAGATTCTGCGCTTTTTTCTGTTGATAATTTTAATCAATGGATAGATCTCTCCCATAAATTAGATAGTTTTCCCGAAATTGATTTCTCGGTATCAATAGGTGATATTAAAAAACTTAAAAAAGATAAAAAGAACCAACGATTTATAGTTGAACCGCTCTTCGATAAAAAACCTGAATCAAACGAAGATGTTGAAGCCATTAGAACAGAATTATTCGACAACTTACCTTTTTTTGACAACTTTTTATACAATAAAAAAACAGGCACAATTAGATCAGTTATCTATCTTGATCAAAAAATTGTTAATACAATAATTCGTGAACAATTCATATTTAATGTATTAAACCCTACAATTAAAAATTTTGAAAAAGAAACCGGATTAAATGTTCGAGTTTCGGGAATGCCATACATCCGCACTATGAATGCCCAAAATATTAAAGATGAAATCGGTCTTTTTGTTGGTTTGGCTTTATTGGTAACCGCACTCATTTTTTATATTTTTTTCCGTTCATATAGAGCCACTTTTATTACGCTGTTGGTCGTAAGTATTGGCGTAGTCTGGGCAGTTGGTTTCATTGGTCTATTTCAATATGAAATTTCTGTACTAATGGCATTGATTCCACCTTTAATAATAGTAATAGGTGTGCCAAATGCTATTTTTCTTATCAATAAATACCAAAATGAAGTTAAAAAGCATGGTAATCAGGCAAAGTCTTTACAAAGAGTAATCTCTAAAGTTGGTAATGCTACACTAATGACAAACATTACAACGGCTTCTGGTTTCGCTACATTCATTTTTACCAATAGCCAATTATTAAGAGAATTTGGTATCATAGCATCAATAAATATCATGGCGATATTTTTTCTTTCTTTATTGCTCATCCCTATATTTTATAGTTTTATGCATAAACCAAAAGAAAGGCACTTAGAGCATTTAGAAAGAAAGTGGATGGATGCCATAGTAAACTGGATGGAAAAAATGGTTAGGCATCACCGAATTGCCATATATATTTTTACTGTCATCATTATTATATTCAGCTTAATTGGAATGAATATGATTCGTGTTTCGGGAAGCTTGATTGAAGATATGCCAGAGGGAAAGACCTTTTATAAAGATATCTTATTTTTTGAAGATGAATTTGGTGGAATTATGCCTTTAGAGATTTTGATCGATACAAAACAAAAAAAAGGTGTACTGAATTTATCTACCTTAAAGCGTATGAATAAACTTGATGAAGAAATCGATGAAATACCTGAACTTTCAAAATCGATTTCTGTTCTAGACTTGGTAAAATATTCTAAACAAGCATTTTATAACGGCAATCCAAAATACTATCAATTACCTACACAACAAGAAAAAAACTTTATATTATCCTATACAAAAAACTCAGACACAAATAGTGATATGCTTAAAAGTTTCGTCGATTCTACAGGACAATTTGCGCGAATTACAACTTTTATGAAAGATGTTGGTACTGACAAAATGGAGCAAATAGAAGAACGATTGATGGATAAGATTAACAAAGTTTTTCCTGATAAAAAATACGATGTCTCCTTAACCGGAAAAGCATTGCTGTTTATAAAGGGTACTAATTATTTAGTTAAAAATTTAGTTATTTCATTATCATTGGCAATCATTCTAATATCCTTATTTATGGCTTGGATGTTCCGATCTTTTAAAATGATAATTATATCGCTTATACCCAATATTTTACCTCTTTTAATAACTGCTGGTTTAATGGGCTATTTAGGAGTACCAATAAAACCTTCAACAATTTTAGTATTTAGTATTGCTTTTGGAATTTCGGTTGATGATACCATACATTTCTTAGCTAAATACCGACAAGAATTAATCGCCCGAAAATGGAAAGTTCGAAAATCAGTCTATGCTGCATTGCGTGAAACTGGTACAAGTATGTTTTATACCTCTGTTGTTTTGTTTTTTGGGTTTTTGGTTTTTACAGTTTCAAGTTTTGGAGGTACTAAAGCATTAGGCGGACTAGTATCTGTAACTTTACTATTTGCCATGGTTTCAAATTTATTATTATTACCATCACTGTTATTATCACTAGAATCAACAATAGCAAACAAGAAAACATTTAAAGAACCTACAATAACAATAATCCCTGAAGAGGAAGAATAAATCTAAACAAAAATCAATGAAAGGAATCATACTTGCAGGTGGAAGTGGAACAAGATTACACCCCCTAACTTTAGCAGTAAGTAAACAATTAATGCCAATTTATGATAAACCAATGATCTATTATCCATTGTCTGTTCTCATGCTTGCCGGTATAAAAGATGTTTTAATTATATCAACACCTTACGACTTACCTCTTTTTGAACGATTATTAGGTGATGGAAAGAATTTAGGATGTAATTTTCAATACGCTGTTCAAGAAATACCCAACGGGTTAGCTCAGGCTTTTGTTATTGGTGAAGACTTTATTGGCGATGATAGTGTTGCATTAATATTAGGAGATAATATTTTTTATGGAGCTGATTTAGAAAAAAGATTATCAAAAGCCTATGAACCTGAAGGTTGTGTTGTTTTTGCCTATCATGTAAGTGATCCTGAACGCTATGGTGTTGTAGAATTTGATCAAAATTTTCAGGCAATTTCCATAGAAGAAAAGCCAACTCTTCCAAAATCAAATTATGCCGTTCCGGGTTTGTATTTTTATGATAATAGTGTTGTAGAAATTGCTAAAAATATAAAACCTTCTGCACGTGGTGAATATGAAATTACAGATGTTAACAACGTATATTTACAACAAGGTAAATTGCGAGTTGGTGTTTTTGGCAGAGGTACTGCCTGGTTAGATACCGGAACTTTTAATTCATTGATTCAAGCACAACAATTTGTTCAGGTTATTGAAGAACGTCAAGGTTTAAAGATTGGCTGTATTGAAGAAATTGCCTTTCGAAAAGGTTTTATAAATGCCAATCAACTCAAGGAAGTAGCTCAACCACTACTAAAAAGTGGTTATGGTGAATACCTGATCAATATAATTAAAGAATAAAAACTACATTCACATTTTAATTTTTGCTTACAAAGTTTATCTTTGCGACAATTAAAAAATCAGGTGATTATCATTTGATTATTATTGATAATTTAAGAATTGAAAAATGAAAAGACACAGTATTTCTGAATTGTTAGAATCAGAAAAATATTTACAAGAAGTTACTATAAAAGGTTGGGTTAGAACATTTAGAAGCAATCGTTTTATTGCCTTAAACGATGGTTCAACCATGAAAAATATTCAATGTGTAATCAATTTTGAAAACTTTGATGAAACCTTATTAAAACGTATCACAACAGGTGCTGCTTTATCAATCGCCGGAACCCTGGTTGAAAGTCAGGGTAAAGGTCAAAAAGTAGAGATACAAGTAAAAAATATCGAGATATTGGGAGATTCAAATCCAGATGAATATCCCATTCAGCCCAAAAAACACAGTCTAGAATTTTTACGCGAAAATGCACATTTAAGGGTGAGAACCAATACATTTAGTGCTGTTATGAGGATACGATCTTCCCTTTCATTTGCAATCCATCAATATTTTATGCAAAATGGTTTTTATTATGTTCATACACCTATCATCACCGGGAGTGATGCAGAGGGTGCTGGTGAAATGTTTAAAGTAACTACACTTGACATAAATAATACTCCAAAAACAGAAGAAGGCAAGATCGACTACTCGAAAGATTTTTTTGGAAAAGAAACCAGCTTAACTGTTTCAGGCCAGTTAGAGGCAGAAACTTATGCTATGGCTTTGGGAAAGGTTTATACTTTTGGACCAACTTTTAGAGCTGAGAATTCAAATACTTCGCGACATTTATCCGAATTTTGGATGATTGAGCCCGAAGTTGCTTTTAATGATCTTGATGCCAACATGGATTTAGCAGAAGATTTTATTAAATATATTTTAAAATATATTTTAACTAATTGTGATGACGATCTGCAATTTTTAAATCAACGCTTTTTACAAGAGGAGAAAAGTAAGCCTGCAATCCAGAGAAGTGATATGTCACTTCTAGAAAAATTACAATTTGTTATTGATAATAATTTTAAACGTGTAACTTATACTGAAGCAATTGATATTTTAAGAAATAGCAAACCTAATAAAAAGAAAAAATTTCAGTACATTATCAATGAATGGGGAGCTGATCTTCAGAGTGAACACGAACGTTACTTAGTCGAAAAACACTTTAAATGTCCTGTAATACTATTTGATTATCCTGCTAATATCAAAGCATTTTATATGCGTTTAAATGAAGATGAGAAAACAGTGAGAGCAATGGATGTTTTATTTCCAGGTATTGGCGAAATTGTAGGTGGAAGTCAACGGGAAGAGCGTTTAAATGTTTTAAAAGAAAAAATCAAAGCTTTAAATATTGATGAGAAAGAATTGTGGTGGTATTTAGATACACGTAAATATGGTAGTGCCATTCATGCTGGTTTCGGACTAGGATTTGAAAGAT
The DNA here is from genome assembly GCA_030626085.1 of Flavobacteriia bacterium. Classification (GTDB taxonomy): domain Bacteria; phylum Bacteroidota; class Bacteroidia; order Flavobacteriales; family Flavobacteriaceae; genus Namhaeicola. Next base: position 5,193 of record DAOUPQ010000010.1, on the reverse strand, counting down.
TGGTTCAATTTGCAACAGGAATGAGTAATATTCGAGATGTAATTCCTTACCCCAGAACACCTCAAAATGCCGAATTTTAACTAAATAGATATTTTTATAATATTTAACAAAGTATTTATTCTTAAAAACAATACTTCGTTTTTTTTGTTTATTATCTTTTATTTGTTTTTTGTATTTTTATACCATTAGAATTTTCTTATGCTCAAACAAAGTTTACAACAAAAGTTACAACAAAAATTATCTCCCCAACAAATTCAGTTGATGAAGTTAATTCAGTTGCCCACACAGGCTTTTGAACAAAAATTGGCACTTGAAATTGAAGAAAATCCTGCTTTAGAAATTGGAAAAGATAATTCTGATGAGTTTTCAAATGACAATACAGATGAATATGATGATTCAGGTACAGATACTATTGAAACTGAAATAAATATTGATGATTATTTGAGTGATGATGAAATACCCAGTTATAAATTACAATCCAATAACTATAACAGTGATGAAGAAGATAATCGTATTCCCTATTCTGCTGGTATCTCATTCAATCAATTTTTATTAAGTCAATTAAACACCTTTAAACTATCTGATCAAGAAACACAAATTGCTGAATTTTTAGTTGGTAATATTGATGGTAACGGGTATATACGAAGATCTATTGAAGATATTGTTGATGATCTAGCCTTTTCCGAAAATATCTATACTACAGAGGATGAAATTGAAAAAGTTTTAAAAATAGTACAACAAATAGATCCTCCGGGCGTTGGGGCTAGAAATTTAAGAGAGAGTTTATTAATTCAATTAAATCAAAAAAAAGAAACTACCGAAAGAAAAATTGCAATTGATATTATTCAAAATTCATTTGACCTTTTTGTAAAAAAACATTATAAAAAATTAATCCATAAATTAAATATTTCGAAAGAAATCTTAAAAGAAGCTATTCATGAAATTGAAAAATTGAATCCTAAGCCTGGAGGATCCTATTCAGGGAGCAATAGTAATGTTGAACAAATAGTTCCTGATTTTACAATAAAAATTAATGAAGGAAATCTTGATTTATCATTAAATGCAAGAAATGCACCTGATCTACATATTTCAAAAGATTATAATGATATGCTGCAAGGGTATGCTAAATCAAAAGATAAGTCTAAAGCTCAAAAGGACGCCATTATGTTCATCAAACAAAAATTAGATGCTGCAAAATGGTTTATAGATGCTATTAAACAACGTCAGCAAACACTATTACTCACTATGAATGCTATTATGCAATATCAAAAAGAATATTTTTTATCTGGTGATGAGCGAAAGTTAAAACCCATGATTTTAAAAAATATTGCTGATGAAATTGATATGGATATTTCAACCATTTCTAGAGTAGCTAACAGTAAATATGTTGATACCCCTTATGGAACAAAACTTTTAAAAGAATATTTTTCTGAATCCATGAAAAATAAAAAGGGGGAGGATATCTCAACTAAAGAAATAAAGAAAATACTTCAAACTGTTATTGAAAAAGAAAATAAAAAAACCCCTTTAACCGATGAGAAATTATCTTCTATTTTGAAGGAAAAAGGGTATTTGATCGCAAGAAGAACTGTAGCAAAATACAGAGAACAATTAGATATTTCTGTAGCTAGATTACGAAAAGAGATATTGTAAATGACTGCATTCTATAAAATTATTTCATTTGTTTTTCATCCAATATTTTTTTCAACGTTAGGAGCTTTACTCTATTTTATTATATCTCCACAATATATTCCGGAAAAGTATAAAAAAATTATAATTGCTGTAATATTTATCAGTACCTATATTCTACCTTTATTTTTATTAATAATTTTAAAAAAATTGAAGTTGATTCAATCTTTTAAATTAAAAACCATTGAAGAAAGGAAATTTCTCGTTTTATTTTTAATTGTCCTAACTTTTATGCTTGGCAAAATGCTTTTAAGCACAAAAATTGTTAGCTTATTAGGACTTTCTTTTTATGGAGGAAGCATTGCATTTATAATTGTTTTTTTATTATTCTCTTTTAATATTAAAACTAGTTTACACACTCTGGGAATTGGCTCTTTAATTGGCTTAATAATAGTAATGAGCATAGAATACCAAATCAACCTAACTGTATTGATTGCAATTTTAATAATAGTCTTTGGCTTACTAGCAACTTCCAGATTAAAATTAAATGCACATCAACCCAAAGAAGTTTACTTAGGTGTTTTCTTAGGATTAATCACACAACTTATAAGCTATCAATTTCTATAAAAGATAAAAGATTATTCCAATCTTTAATTCATGTGGGGCAATTTGAAAGTTATTATTCTCAGCTTCGTTAAATAATTCACTTAGGCCGTAATAAACATGTAAATTCCATTTATTAAAACCCGCAGACAGAGTTATACCATATTGAAAGTTATTTACTTCAATAACTTTTTCCACTTCAAAATCTTCGCTTTGCTTTAATTCAGAGTTTTGTGCAAAAGCATAAGAGAATTTAAACCCCGGATAAAATCTCCAGAATTTATATTTTTGCGGAGTAGAAGTTCGAAAACGAAACTCTATTGGAAAATCTACCATATGCAATGCAATTTTATTACTTTTAATTTCTTTTTCTTCTTCAACAGGTGTTACAATTTCTTTTACATTAAAATAATGAACATCGAATGCATATCCCAAACCAATAGCTAATCCAACATTTCTATTTTTATTAAGTGGAAGATCTTTAATAACTCCTAAGCCAATACCATAAGGAAACCCAGTACCAGATATTTCATCCGGTAGGTTTATTAATTTTTGATATACGGCAGTTATATATACTTGATCTTCTAAATATTTTTGATCAATCGCATATTTTTCATTCTGTGCATGCAAAATTGAAAAAAAAAGCAGAAAAAAGATAGTTGTCTTATTCATTTCCATTTATTAGAAAATATATTTTATCAAAGATACTTTTTTAAATAAAAAAAGGCAATCAAACTTTTTATTAAGTTTGATTGCCTTTAAAATAATTTATTAATTACTACTTATTTCTAGTAATGTCTCCTTTTCTAGTAGAGTAATTAATTTTTAAAGCATTTACATTTCTTAGCTCTTCTTTAATATCAGTACTCGTACCAACACTTGAGTTGATATCGGCTTTAATAGAAGTAGTTAATAATGGAATTTCATCCTCTGAGTGTGTTTCCCTTTCAGCAAAAATAAAGTATTTAATATCTTCAAGACTTGAAATACGGTCATTCAACTGAATTTTATCACCACCCTGACCTTCAATTTTACCAACATAAATATAACTTACCAAACTCTTACGCTCTAATTTTTTTACTTCGGTTGCATAAGGAAGTGTTTGTCTAACTTTTAAATCAGTTTCACGCATCACTGTAGTAACCATAAAAAAGAACAACAACATAAATACAATATCGGGTAAAGATGCCGTAGATATTCCTGGCATACCTTTTTTCTTCTTTCTAAACTTTGACATACTTATATTATTTTGTTGGTTCAGCTTCGGAAATAATCTGTGGATATTTCTTCTTTATATTTTTAATCTTTTCTTTTAATGACTCATTTTTCACATCATTTTTAGATTGTTTTAAAAGCTCTGTGTATGTAATTCTATACAACTTTTTAGACAATCGATTTCTAAGATCGGTATATGCACCTACTAATTCATTTTGAACAGATATATATGTACCATACGAAGTTCCCCTATCACTTTCTAAAGAAATTACCGCTTTGTTGGGATGATCTGATGATGCAGGATCTTTTTCTCCTTCACACCAATCACATTCAGCCGGTTCGGCTCCATCTATAGGGTTTCCTAATCCACCCCCATTATCAATAAACTTGATAACTTCTTCACGCAATTCATCAACTTGAATAAATTTTGTGCCTTCAACTAAAAGGTCATTATTACGGTTTACGGTAACAATGAAAACATTTTTCTCCTTAAGTTTAGGTGGTTTAATATTAGGATCTTGCTTTTCAGTTAATTTTCTTGATATCCCTGTATCCACATCCATAGTAGTTGTTACCAAGAAAAATATTAGTAACAAGAAAGCGATATCGGCCATAGAGCCAGCATTAATTTCCGGTATATCTCTTTTAGCCATAATTTTAACTTTTTACAATTCCTTTAACAAAATCAACTAAGAAGAATGCTAATCCAATCCCTCCTAATATTACTGCATACCATATACCTGTGCTAGACCATTTTGAAATACTACCTTGTTCTACTAAAATTTTAGTACCTGTAGCATCTGTAACTGCATTATCTGGTGAAAGAAAATAAGCCACTATCAATAAAACAGCTAAAACTCCAACAGAGAGTAATGCTTTCTTTAACATTTTTGGATGTCTAATCAAGTTCCACAATGAAAATACAACTGCTAAACCTGCAGTAATATATAACAATGCCAATGCAAAGGATATATATGGTGAAATAATGCTGCCTTGTAAACTAGCTGCATCAGGATTAACTGCATCAAATGCATCATCCCCTTCCATGATTATTCTTATCAAAAAGTAAACTGCAATAATACCAATCGCACCTGCAACTAATGATAATATTTTTGATAACTTACTATTCATAATATTATTTATTTATTTCTGATCAAAAGATCAACTAATTTAATTGAAGCGTCTTCCATACTATTTACAATACCATCGATTTTTGAAATAATGTAATTGTAAAAAATTTGAAGAATAATTGCAACAACCAAACCAAATACTGTTGTTAATAAAGCTACTTTAATACCTCCTGCCACAACTGTAGGTGAAATGTCACCAGCGGCTTCAATAGAGTCAAATGCACTAATCATACCTATTACTGTACCCATAAACCCAAGCATTGGTGCTAGAGAAATAAATAGAGCTAACCAAGAGATGTTTTTCTCTAATAATCCCATTTGAACTCCACCATAGGCAACAACTGCTTTTTCAGCAGCATCTACACCTTCATCCATTCTGTCTAATCCCTGATAGAAAATTGAGGCAACAGGACCTTTTGTATTTCTACATACTTCTTTTGCAGCTTCTACTCCACCACTACTTAGAGCTTCTTCTACATCATTCACTAATTTATCAGTATTAGTTGTAGCCATATTAAGATATATAATTCTTTCAATAGCAATAGCTAAACCTAAAATTAATGTTAATAAAACAATTCCCATAAAAAATGGACCACCTTCAATAAAACGTTGTTTT
>DAOUPQ010000085.1 GCA_030626085.1 Flavobacteriia bacterium | reverse complement strand
TTTCAAAAAAAATCATTTTACCATTTGGTTTGGAATGTGGTATTATTCCTGCAGCAGTTAACTTATATAAATAACTTCTTGTTATACCCGTATAATCACAAGTTTCTTCGAAGGTTAATACTTCTTTTTTGGTAGTCAATAGTCTTTCTATACGATCTAATCGTACACCAATCAATAATTTGTCCATTTTTCTATTTTTTAATATTAATAAATGAACAAAAGCGCTTTTGTTTTTTCTTGTAGAATTCTTTGGATAAAAGTATGAAAATAATCTTTTTTTTGAGGGTATAAGATTATAAAAGTTATTCACATAGTATTGATATACAAAATGTTATGAAATTAAATAATAAAATTATAAATGTGAATTTTTATCTCTATTTATAGACTATTTTAAGGTGCAGGGAATGAATTAAAAAAATTAATTAAAAAGTGTTAATAAGATTAAAAAATTAAGTCTAATATTAGATATTAACATAAAAAACAAATTTTTGGATATATTGAATATGTTATTTTAGATATATATACCGTCACTAAAACGTGTACTGTAAAAATATAAAACCCTGTATATCAATGTTATACAGGGTTTCCTTGTACCTTGAGTGGGAATCGAACCCACACGATCTTGCAATCACTGGATTTTGAATCCAGCGCGTCTACCAATTCCGCCACCAAGGCTTATTTTAGAGAAAATCTTAGTTCTTTAAGTTTCTCTTTTCCTATTCCGGATTTCCAATATTTTTCACGAATTCTAGCTTCCGGTCTTGTTTTACAATCTTTTGAATAAATCAGTTCAAAAGGTTATAAAAAAACGGACTGCAAATATAAGTTATTTGTTTAAAAAACTTATTTTTTTAGCACTTTTCTTTGAAAATATTTTATATAAAAAGTTCCATTAAAATTCATTTACATTTGAAATATTTAATTAATTTTACAAAAAATAATCTAAAACAATACCTTAAAACACAACATATTAAAATGGAACTAAATATGCCTAATCCAAAAATATTCGATTGCTCACAAAGTACCGAATTAGCTCAAAAAATTGCTGATGAATATGGTATGAAACTCGGTGTTGTAAATAAAAATGTATTTAGCGATGGTGAATTTAGAGTTTCATTTGAAGAATCGATAAGAGGGAGAAGAATTTTCTTAATAGGTTCTACCAATCCTCCTTCTGATAATTTAATGGAAATACTCTTAATGATCGATGCAGCCAAAAGGGCTTCAGCAAGGCATATTACTGCGGTGATGCCATACTATGGATGGGCAAGACAAGATAGAAAGGATAAACCTCGTGTGCCAATTGCTGCTAAAATGGTAGCAAAGTTATTACAAACAGCTGGTGCCACAAGAGTCATCACAATGGATTTACACGCTGATCAAATTCAAGGTTTTTTTGAAATTCCTGTTGATCATTTATATGCCTCAACCATTCTTTTACCATATATTGAGAATCTAAATCTTGATAATATTACCATCGCATCTCCTGATTTAGGGGGTTCAAAAAGAGCTTATGCTTATTCAAAATATTTAAATAGTGAAGTTGTAATTTGCTACAAACAACGCGAAAAAGCAAACATTATCTCACTTATGGAATTAATTGGCGATGTAAAGGGAAGAAATGTTATTATTGTTGATGATATAGTTGATACTGCCGGTACCTTAACCAAAGCTGCCGACTTGATGATTGAAAAAGGTGCAATTAGCGTTAGGGCAGTAGCTACTCATGCTGTATTATCAGGAGATGCCTATAACCGAATTCAAAAGTCAAGTTTAGAAGAATTAATCATTACAGATACAATTCCTTTAAAACATACAAGTTCTAAAATAAAAATAGTATCTTGCGCCCCCTTATTTGCTGAGGTGATGCGTAAAGTACAAGACAATACTTCAATCAGCGATCAATTTTTAATGTAATAAATAACTTAATTAAAAAACAATGAAATCAATTACGATCAAAGGATCTCAAAGAGAAAGCGTAGGCAAGGTAGCAACCAAAGCCTTACGTAATGCTGGGAAGGTTCCTTGCGTGTTATACGGAGGAGAACAACCAATACACTTTTCAGCAGATGAAATCAGTTTTAAAAATTTGGTTTATACCCCAAATATTTACACTGCAAAGATTGAACTTGAAAATGGCGAGACTTATGCTGCTATTATGCAAGATATTCAGTTTAATCCGGTATCGGATAAAATAATGCATATTGATTTTTATCAATTATTTGAAGACAAAGAAATAACCATGAATATTCCTGTAAAACTTACAGGTAGTGCTCCGGGTATTGTTGCAGGTGGTATTTTGCGTTTTCCTTCTAGAACATTAAAAATAAAAGCTAAACCAGCTAATCTACCAGATTTTATCAGTGCTGATATATCAAAACTAGAAATTGGTGATAAAATATATGTAACCGAAGTTGGTGGAGATGATGCTTATACAATTCTACATCCTGATAATACTGTAATTTGTCAAGTTCGTATTGCACGTGCAGTAGTTGAAGAAGTAGTTGACGAAGATGAAGAAGGTGAAGAAGGTGAAGAAGGTGCTGAAGGTGCTGAAGGCACTGAAGGTGCTGAAGGTGCTGAAGGTAAGGCAACTGAAGGAGGAACAACTCCAGCAGATAAATATAAAAAATAATATCAAATTGTTTTTTGAAAGCAAAGCTGTCTGTAAAGGCAGCTTTTTTTATACTTTTATAGGATGAATTTTATTTCAAAATTTATATCTTTTTTTCAATCAGAAAATAACAAAACAGACAACATGAAAAAATATTTAATTGTTGGCTTGGGAAATATTGGTGATAAATATAAAGATACCCGCCATAATATTGGATTTTCTGTTCTAGATAATTTAGCAAAAACAAAAGAAATATCTTTTGAAACAAAAAAACTAGCTGATATAACTTCTTTTAAATTTAAAGGCAGATCTTTTATCTTATTAAAACCCAATACATACATGAATTTAAGTGGCAAAGCTGTTAAATATTGGATGGAAAAAGAAAAAATACCTCTTGATAATTTATTAATTATAACTGATGATGTAAATATTCCTTTTGGTACAATTCGCCTAAAAAATAAAGGAAGTGCCGGAGGCCATAACGGCATGCAAAATATTCAGGATATTTTACAAACAAATATTTACCCTCGGTTAAGATTTGGTATTGGAGGAGATTATAAAAAAGGGCGACAAATTGATTATGTTTTAGGAAAATGGACTTCCGAGGAAAAAGAAATACTTCCTGAACGTCTAGATAAAATAAATCAAATTATCCCTTCTTTTGGTCTAGCAGGAATTAATAATACTATGAATATTTTTAATGGTAAGTAATATTTTAATAAATTTATCTGGTATAATTCATCGCCTACACAGACAAAGTGCCAACTGAACTAAAATACTTCTCTGCTTTATCCAAATTCGCTTTAGCTTCTTTACTCAATCCTATTTTTAAATTCCATTTATATCCCTGAATTCCCAATATAAAAGCTTTAGGATTTTGGTTGTATAAATCATTCTCTAAAAATAAAATTGTTTCAGGCTCTAGTTCATGAGAACTGAAACCAAATTTATCAGATGGTTCACAAATTCTATAATAAAAACCATCTTTAATATTTTCAATTGTAGCATCTACAAAAACTACCTTATCGTAATGACTAATTAGTTCGGCATCTTCAATTTGTAACTGATATCTATACTCAACATCAATACCTTTAAAACCTTCAACTTTTAAAAAATCTAAAAATAACCAACCAAGTCCATCATCCTGACGTCCAATATTACCAATGCCTAAAACAATTGTTTTATTTTTCATTATCAAAGTATTAACAGCATTATTAAACTATTTAATTACGTCTTACATCAATTATATTACCTAAAGAATCATAAAGTGAAATTTCTAATGGCATTTGACCCAAAGCGTGAGTTGCGCAACTCAAGCAAGGATCATAAGCCCTTATTGCTACCTCAACCTGATTCAACATGCCTTCGGTAATTTTAGGTTTTCCATCTAAAACATTATCGGCAACCCAACGAACAGCCTGATTCATAGGTTCATTGTTATGGGTAGTTGAAACAATAAGATTACAACGTGTAATTCTGTCTTTATCATCTACTTCATAATGGTGAATTAAAGTTCCGCGAGGTGCTTCAATAATACCAATACCTTCTTTTCTGCGTTCTCCTTTTCTTGTAAGGTCATTACTTAAGATATCATCGTCTTCGAGTAAATTTTTCATCATTTCTGCACAATACAACACTTCTATCAATCTTGCCCAATGTGTGTACATGGTCATATTGTTAATTCCACCATTTGTAATCGCTTTAAAATCTAGACGTTCTCGCTCAGCTAATGGTGTTTCAATTCCTTCACAAATATTAATTCTTGCTAAAGGACCAACACGATTCCAGCCTTTTTCTTTACCTAAATGTTTTAAATAAGGAAATTTTAGATATGTCCATTTTTTAACACTTTCATAAAAATATTGATTGTAGTCATCATTTGGAATATCATTTAAGGTAATATTTCCAACACTATCTGTAGCTCTTAACACACCGTCATATAACTCTAAGAATCCATTTTTTTTATTTACCAAACCCAGATGTCCGGAAGGATATTTAGCAAATGAATCTAAAAATTCTTTATTGGTAATATGATAAGATTTCATAAAGTCAATTATTTCAATAGACCATTCTATCATTGTATCAATGGATGGAATATCTTTACCATCTAAAAAATAAGTACGCTCTTTTGCACTAACTCTTTTATGTACGCCACCGGGTGTTGTAGAAATTCCATGAATACGTTTCCCAGCAACCAGTTTGATGATCTCTTGTCCGAATTTACGCATCAAGATTCCTTTTTTTGCTAATTCAGGATATTCCATAGCAACACCAACAATATTCCTTTTCAAAGGATCAGATTCGGCACCAAAAAGTAAATCAGGTGAAGCCAAATAGAAAAAATGTAGTGCATGTGATTGAAATACTTGACCAAAATGCAATAATTTTCTAATTTTTTGAGCTGGCACAGACAAATCTTTGGGTTCAATACCTACAATTTGATCAATTGCCTTTGCAGCAGCTAAATGATGACTTACGGGGCAAATCCCACATAAACGTTGTACCATTACAGGTGCTTCCCAATATGGATGTCCTTGAATAAAACGTTCAAATCCTCTAAATTCAACAATATGAAATTTAGCATCTGTTACTTTGTTATTATCGTCTAAGTGAACGGTTACTTTACCGTGTCCTTCAACTCTTGTTACGGGATCTATTACTAATTTTTTTAACATTTTTTTTTATTGAATTAAAAAATCAAACTTATAGTTTCCTACTTTTGACATTTTCATTAATCGTATTTAAATTCATCATGCGTGATTGAAAATTTCTCACCTAACAAAATACTTTTGACCACTTTCCAGATATGTTCTGCATTTGGAGGGCAACCTGGTATGTAATAATCTATTTTGACAACTTCATTACAAGGATAAACATTATTTAATAATTTTGGTAAGTCTTCATGTGCCGGAATAATATCAGCACCGATCTCACTGGTAGCACCATTTAAATAAGATTCTTCTAAACATTCTTTTAGAGAAATAAAATTTCGCATTGCCGGTATACCTCCCATGATGGCACATTCTCCAAATCCAATTAGAATATCACATTTCTTACGGAACTCTCGTAAAACATGTACATTTTCAACATTTGCACAACCTCCTTCAATAAGACCTATATGACAACGTTTACTGAATTTTTTAATATCTGTAAATGGAGATTTGTTAAATTCTACTATTTCAAGCATATCTATTAAATCAGTATCAATATCTAAAAGAGACATATGACAACCAAAACAACCCGCAAGAGAAGTAGTAGCTATGATGAATTTTTCATGATCTTCTTTTTTTATTTTTCCGTTTTTTAAAGACGGAATAACATCTTTACCCAAAACATCGTATTTACGTTCGCCGAATGGTTGCTCATGTGCTACCCCTTTTATAAGGATGGCACCAACAGGACAAATTTTCATTGCATATAATGCTTCAGCTTCACTTAATTTAGCCTCTTGTTCATAATCAATATTAACTCTGGTTCTAACACCTCTTTGTACAAAAGAAAATACATCTTTACCATCTCTGGTTTTGATCTCTTCTACACAGCGTTTACATAAAATACAACGATTAGTTTCCATGATCATCCGCTTTGGTGTAATATCAACTATTTTATCACTAAAAACGTGTGGATAACGCGTAACGGTAATTCCCATGTCATAAGCGTGGTTTTGCATATCACAATTACCACTTTTTTCACAAGTAGGACAGAAATGATTCCCTTCAGCATAAAGCATTTCAATGATCGCTTTTCTGTTATCTAATAACTCAGGAGTATTCACTTCTATATTCATCCCTTCACTAACTTTTACGGTACAACCCGTAGTATGTTTACCATTGAGTTTTACTGTGCAAATTCTACAAGTTCCTAAAGGATTCAGCTCTTTAAAATAGCATAAAGTGGGTATGAAAATCTTATTTTCCTTGGCAACATCTACTAAATTTTTCCCTGCCTCTGCTTTGATTAATTTGCCATCTATTGTTAGTTTGACCTTGTTATTCATATGTTGTAGATAAATCGTTAATTATATTATCGTATTCTTCTATTGCTTTTTCTAAATTGAAAGCTTTATTAAAATCAGTGTTTTCTGATAATCTCTGTTTAAAAATTTCTGGAAATTTTTTCATTGCATCATTCAGAGAATTAGAAGATGATTGACCTAACCCGCAACGACTGGTTGTTTTAATGATTTTACTCCATTCTTTAATATCTGCTAAATCCTTTTCTTCGGCATGCCCTAATATCAACTTATTTATTTTTTTATTTAAAAGAAAATTTCCTGTTCTACACGGTACACATATACCACAAGATTCTTCAACAAAGAAATTAGAGTAATTTTTTAAAATATGAAGGAGATCTCTTTTATTGTCAAAAATCATTACAGAGCCACCGCATTGTAAATCCTCACCACTAATGTTTCTGTCGAAATCAATTTCAGACAGCAATTCTCCAGATGGACCACTAAATTGAATCATTTTGATGTCTTTGGCTCCGGTTAATTTGATAAACTCTCGCATATTCATTCCCCATTCGATTTCATAAATTCCTTTCTTTTCTAAATCTCCGGAAACACTTAACAATTTAGTTCCGGGTGTTTTATCTGTACCTAATGCTAACCAAGAATCAACGCCCATTTCAAGAATTCTAGGAACAGCACACAGCGTTTCAACGTTATTTACAACAGTTGGTTTATCATTAAAACCTTTTTCAACAGGGAAAATCTCTTTTGTGCTTGGTTCACCTCTTTTTCCTTCCATAGAATGGATAAGAGCCGTCTCTTCTCCACATATATAAGCACCTGCACCTAAATGGATATAAATGTCAAAATCAAAGGGTATTTTAGCCGAAATTTCTTTTCCTAGTTTACCATCTTCTCTGTACTTAGATAATAATTTTTCTAGTTTTTCTTTCAAATAGCGGTATTCAGCTCTAAGATAAATTGCTCCTTGGGATGCCCCAACTGAGTATGCGGCAAATATCATCCCTTCAATTAGTAATTCAGGATATTCTTCTAACAATACTCTATCTTTAAAAGTACCTGGTTCACCTTCATCAGCATTACAAATAATATACTTTTGATCGGCTTTATTATTATGGCAAAATTGCCATTTTAAACCTGTTGGGAAAAAGGCACCACCACGACCTGTTAAATTTGATCTTTTTATCTTTTCAATTATTTCTGCCGGATTATATTTTTCTAAAAAAGATAATGTGGCGTATGTAACGTAAGGTTTAAAAAATACCGTCTTATCAATACTTGGTTTATATTGAATAACACTTTTAGGTGTGTCGCAAATTTCAAAAGCTTT